>JANOKQ010000588.1:0-1846 GCA_031419375.1 Acidimicrobiaceae bacterium | reverse complement strand
CCTCGAGGTGGCTGCGTAGCACCTCGTGATAACGGTAGGTGTCGTCGTCGTCGATTGCCACAGTGAACAACTGGCTGCTGACGAGGGTGCGGAGGTGACGTTGCGAGCCCTCGGCATCACGCAGTTCATCGGCCCTCGAAGGCGTCAGCACTCCGAGCACGCAGGTATCAACCAGGAACTCCCGCAACTCCGGATCGATCGGCCCCAACACGTTTCCTGCAAGGTACTCGCGCACGATTCGGGTGCGTCCATTGAGCCGTTCGATCAACCGACGCTGTTCCACCGGGTTGAGCCCCCGGGATGCCAAGTGGAACATCTGCAAGCCGGCCGGCCACCCATCCACCCGGCGGGCGAGCCTGGCGATGTCGTCGGGGCGCAACCATGTGTCGTAGAGGTCGTGGAACAGTTGCTCGGCCTCCCACGACCGGAAGCGGAGGTGCTCGTTGGTGACAATGAGCAACTGTCCCATCAATTGCACGGCGCTCAGCTCGAAGCTGGGCTCACGTCTGGTCGCGAGTACGACGCTGAGCGATACCGGTGCGTCGTCGATCAAGGCTTCGAGGACACCTTCGGCCTCCGTGCCGACCAGCACATGGGCATCGTCGATCGCCAGCGCGATCGGACGTGGACCGCGCATCAGCCACTCAACGGCATCGCCAACAGCGGTCCATCCAAGTGGAACGTCGGCCGACATCTCGTGAAGCGCTGCATTCACGGCGCAGATGAACCCAGTTGCGGATCCATCAAGTCCGCTGCATGTGATCCAGGCAACCGAACCGCTGTGGCGATCGGCGAACGCCGCCATCGCCGTCGTCTTGCCGGAACCGGCCGGCGCGAGGAGCACCGTAACCCGATGGTTCCACGCCTGGTCGACCAGGTCATCAACGCGAGGACGCGGCACCGCCTTGACGCGGGGCGGACGCAGACGCGACCGGACGCCGGTTGTCATTGGCGTACACAACCTTTTGAGCGCCGATGGCGTCGATGAACGTCCTGGCAGCCAGTGTTCATCGACGCAAACCTACGGCGGCGGTCGGGCGTGCCGCATCAGGTGATCCCCTATGTTTTGGGCGACGAATCGTCAGGCTGACCGTTCCGCGACAGCCAGGCACCGAGCTCAGCACGTGAGGAGATGCCGAGCTTGGCGTAGATCCGCGACAGGTTCGCCTCGACAGTCTTCGGGCTCACGAACAGCGTCGCGGCAACCTCGCGGTTGGTTCGCCCGGCACCGGCATGTTCAGCGACTCGCCGTTCCGCGGCTGTCAGTTCACCCGTCGCCTGGTGCCGGATCGGGATGCGGTTCAACTCCTCCGCTGCCCGATCGGCCCACGCCTGAGCTCCGATGTCGAGGAAGATCGCGTGGGCCCGCTCGCAGGTGTCCTTCGCAGCTCGCCGCTGGCGACGACGTCGTTGGACACCGCCGAGGAGCAGGAGCGTCCGGGCCAGATCGAACGGCATGTCGAGGCGTTCATGCTGCTCGACCGACGCGATGAGCGCCGCCAGCGCGCCATCGAGGTCGCCCCCGGCGGCGCTGACGACACCGCGACAGCGGCTCGCTGCGGCAATCGCCCACACCCGGTCGAGCTCCAGACCTCGGGCTCCGAACACGTTGACAAGTGCCTCGGCGCGACCCAGGTGCCCGAGCGCGGCGAGCGCTTCGATGGCCTCTGGGAGGAAAAACAGCAGTGCCGGCTCACCAACGCCGTGGGCCTCGACTGCCTCAACCACCGGTCGACACGCCTCCCACGCTGTGGCGTGGTCTCCCACGGTCAGTCCAACCAGGGCGACGGTGGCGGCGAGCCACAGATCGGCGGCACGATTGCCGTGGTGATCCAACGGTCGTGCC
>JANOKQ010000587.1:0-2452 GCA_031419375.1 Acidimicrobiaceae bacterium | reverse complement strand
CTCGACGAGGCCCTGATCCGCCACCTGACGGTCCTGAAGGTCTGGTACGACGTCGTCGACGACGGACTCGGCAGCCGGCCGTTCGACCCCGACGACGTCCTCCAGGAGCGCGACCCATCGACCTTCCGCGAGGAGGACATCGGCTACCTCACCACCCCCGTCGACATCGAGGGCTGGGAACTCAGCGTCCGGCAGCGGTTCGCCTTCCTCGCCGAGCTCGACGCAGACGAAGCTGCTATCTCGGCCTGCAACCCCGGCGACCGGTACCGAGCAGATCAATTCGTTCTTGAGGTCGGGCGATGACGAGGGGGCCGGTCCACACCCGGGCGAAGGGGCTCCGCTGCCATGCCTGAGCATCGGCTCATGCCTGACCAGAAGACAGCGGCAGCCCAACTGCGGCTCCGGCCTTGGGATGGCAAACGGGTGCCGCCCGTTGCGGCAACCGAAGCCTGCTGTATCGGTTCACATCGCTCGACCAGGACGATCCGGGCGACGTGAACCTCGGGGCCGTCATCGAGGAAGTGGAACCTCACGCCCCTGACGGCGACCCGGTCGTCAGAATGACGTTCTGGGCCGACCTCGCGATCACGTTGATCGTGGTGGCGATGATCGCGACGTTGATCAGGAACGACAGCAGCGCGTGGCGGAGAACCGTTGAGCGAATTGCCTCATCGACGATGATGGTGTCGGATACCTGGAACGTCATGCCCACTGTGAAGCCGAGATAGGCGAAGTCCCGGTAGCGGGGTGGCTGTCTGCCGGGAAACTGGATCCCGCCAATCTCGACGCCTCCGTAGTAAAGGTGTGCGTAACGGAGTACGAACACGGTGTTGACGAGGAGCCACGAGAGCACCACGGCCGGTGAGAGTGACCTCGAGCCCGAAGGCTGCTCCTGACGCCCGACGAAGCGCGGCACCTACCGCGAGCAGACTCATCAAGCTGGACGCAACGACGACGGCGCGAGCCGCAGCGCGACTGTCGTCTTCTCGTGTGGCGACCTGCGCCGTCGCGGCTGCGTCGAGTCGTCCGATCTCGAACCAGATCCACGGCAACAGGAGCATCGCCGTGGTGAGCCATCCGACGAGCAGCGCAAGCTGCCAGGGCGCAGCCAGCAGCAGAGCCGCCGCAGTGCCCGCCCCTGCAGTAACACACGCGGCCACGCTCTGAAAGCCCCGACAGAATCACCGCTACTCCAAATCGAATACGAGACCATCATGACCCCACAGACCGCCACCGCCGCCTGACCCAACCTGTCACCTCAACGCGGCAGTCCCACCGGACCCGGAGGCTTCACTACCGGGGACTCCGGCATCTCCCCGAACCGGACTCTCACCGGCTGGCCATCAAGAGCTTGCGCTCAGCTACGTCCTGCCAGCTCCTTTGCTTTCATGGCGTCCCCGAGCTGCTGGACGCACGTGGATACAGGTTAAGCCCGGGCGTGCGATCGTGCGTCCATCGTCGGATGTCAATCGTGGGAGTGCCTCGCCCCCCTGTCTGTCAGGCTGAGGTGCGACACCTGCGGTAGTGCTTGATCCCTGCAGGGCGATCGGTCCGAGGGGCATGGGTGGTGTTACCACGTCTCCTATGATGAGAACATGGCGAAAGACGACACCGTAAGCGATTGGTCCGAGGGGAGGTGTGGGCCGTGAGGCGCTTGCGTCGATTGCTGTTCGTTTTGGTGACCGTCGCTGCAGGTTGCGGTGATGGAGACGGTTCCTCGGTTTCCTCTCCCGTGCCAACTGAAGTGATCGAGGGCGAGAGTGGGCTCACCGCCCCTGATCCAGACTCTCTGCCAGAAGCTGTTGCTCCACAGGGTTTGGACGAGGTCACCCTGCCCGATCGGGCGGAGGACATAACGGCCCTGTTTGACCGGTTGCCATCCGATCTCGTCGGCGGCGCACGGACCGACGAATCCTCTGGGAACGACCCGCAGGAGATCGCAGCGTCCTTCGGAAGTACCAAGCCCGTTGGGTGCGGAACGGTTGGTTTACAGGCCATGAACCTCTCGACCGGCGACTTTTTTCCCCAGGACTGGACCGCCGAGACCGTCGTAGCGGCGTTCACCACCGGCGCAGACTGGACCGTAGAGGACTTTGGACGCGATGGCGATCTGTTCTGGGTGAAAATTGCCACGACCTGCAGCTCCGAAAGTTCATCTAGTGTCGATTCCGTCTCGACAATGAGCTGGGGCGCGAGGGGCAGCCCGTGGGTTTTCTCAGCATCAGCAGGTGATCCCGAAAGTCGAGATCAGCTGACCTCGGCGTTCGTGACAGCCTCAAGGTGAGATGTCGTCACCCTTCTCGACGCTGACGGTGGTGCACTTGTCGACCTCATGCGGATAGATGTTGACTCCGCCACCGAGTCCGGGTTCGATCTATGCTCACTGGGCTTTCAATGTGGGGAGGGGTGCCGAGACGAGTGAGGTTGTCGATGACGCTGTCTCTCGACGCGC
>JANOKQ010000586.1:0-12419 GCA_031419375.1 Acidimicrobiaceae bacterium | reverse complement strand
AGTGACTCGGCTGGGGTGCGTGTCGGCCTCCGCAACGAAGCCGCACTCCTCGCCGCGGTCGCAGCGATGCCGTCGACCCCTGCCGGCTATCTACTCGAAGCAACCGTCACCGACGTGGTTGCCGAGGTGCTCGTCGCTGTGCGTCGCGATCATCCGGTGGGGTGGCTCGTGACGGTCGGCTTCGGCGGTGTGCAGGCCGAGCTGTGGCACGACGTCGCCCATCTGCTCGCCCCTGTCGGTCCCGACGACGTGCTCGGTGCGCTTCGCTCGCTGCGCAGCTGGCCGCTCCTTGCAGGGTTCCGTGGCCGTCCCGCTGCCGACGTCGCCGCGCTGGTGTCGTTGATCGTCCGCCTCGGCGATGCCGTGGTCGGGACCGACGTGGTCGAGGTGGAACTCAATCCCGTGCTCGTCGGCGAGCATGGGGCGATCGCCGTCGACGCATTGATGACCGTCGACACCCACCCGGACATGGAGGCAGGTATGGAGGCAACAGATGACTGACGGGTTCTGGGTGGAACGGGACGGGTCGGTGGTGACGCTCACCATCGACCGGCCAAGAGCGAATGCGATCGATGCGGCGACAAGCTGCGCGATGGGTGCCGCGTTCGTCGGGTTCGATGCCGACCCTGACGTGCGGGTGGTCATCGTCACCGGCGCCGGTGAGCGGTTCTTCTCGGCCGGCTGGGATCTTGGTGCCGCTGGCGAGGGTGAAGCCTTCGACAGCGACTACGGCCCTGGCGGCTTCGGCGGATTCCCCGATCTGCCCGACCGCGCCACGCCCGTCATTGCCGCGGTGAACGGCATGGCCGTCGGTGGTGGATTCGAGATCGCGATGGCCGCCGACCTCATCGTTGCCGCCGACCATGCCCAGTTCTTCCTCCCCGAGGCCGGTCTCGGGCTCCTCCCCGACGCCGGCAGTGTCCGCTTGCCGACCCTGTTGCCACCCCACATCGCCCGCGAGATGCTGCTCACCGGGCGACGGATGGAGGCTTCGGAGGCGGCACGGTGGGGGCTCGTCAACGCTGTTGTCCCCGCGGCAGATCTGCTCGCCGCAGCCCGCCGCTTCGCCGATCAGGTCGTCGCGTCGGCTCCGTTGAGCGTGGCCGCGATGCTCGACATCGGCCGGCGCACGCTCGGGACCGATCCGGCGGTCGCGATGCAGGCGATCAGGGGGTTCGCCTCGTACCGCCTAGCGATCGACTCCGCCGACGCACTCGAAGGCACCGCCGCGTACGCCGAAAAACGCCAACCCATCTGGCGAAACAAGTAGCCCGCGCCCCGCCACGCCGACCGGTGACGCTGGTCAGGTGGTCAGGTGGTCAAGGTGGTCAGGTGGTGACGAGGGGCTGGTACTTGGGGTTGGCTGCAATGAACTCGGCGACGAACCAGCACGCCGGAACGACCTTGAGATTTCGCTCGGCGACCTCGTCGAGCACGTGACGCACCAGGCGGGCCGCGAGACCTCGACCGCGCATCGACGCGTTGATCACGGTGTGCGGCAGCACCATTCGGCCATCGTCGATGACGTAGTCGCAGTACCCGACGACCTCGTCATCACACGAGATCTCGAAGCAGCCGTCGACGGGGTTGTCGTAGACCCGGTAGGTGCCACCCGACGATGCGCTGGTGCCCGCGTTGTCATTGCCCATCAGTTGAATCGTCCTGTTCCGAAGATGTCCGAGGAACGATCGAGAATCGGTTCGATCATCCTCGCCAGTTGCTCGACGTTGGCGACGTAGCGGTCGCCGTCGGCGGAGTTGTGGGACACGCAGAGCGTCCATGATTCGCTCTTCCCCCACGGCGGGAGGAACACACCACCATTGTGCTGCACGAGGAAGTGGCAGTGGCTCGCCGCGGTGGAGATGGCCAGGAACTCGCGGTAGTTCGTTGCCGGCCGGTCATGGAACACCACCGATCCCTTGAAGCCGTACACCGCGCCGTACGCCGCCTGGCCGTGATCAGCGAGGGCCTTCAACGAGGCGTCGAGCATCGACCGGCCCAGGTCCTCGGCCCGCGCGTACGTATCGGGCGTGAGCACCTCGGTCAGCACGGCACGGGCTGCGGCCATCGTCAACGGATTGCCATTGAACGTTCCAACCTGGTCGTACACCCCGTCGGTGATCGCCGCCATCACCTCGGCGGTGCCGCCGATCGCCCCGCACGGCACGCCACCGCCAAGCGCCTTGGCGAGGCAGACGATGTCCGGGCGCACGCCGAACAGCCCGGTAACCCCTCCCGGATGAACCACCAACCCCGTCTTCACCTCGTCGTAGGCGAGCAGCGCGCCATGACGTTGCGTGATCTCGCGGACGCCCTCCAGGTAGCCGGGCCGCGGCACGATGATTCCAGCGTTCATCATCATCGGCTCGAGAATCATCCCGGCGACCTGCCCGCTGTGCGCAGCGAACACCCGCTCGAGCGCCGCCAGGTCGTTGTACGGCACGATCCGCACCAGGTCAGCCATCTCCTGGGGAATGCCCGCTCCGGGGCGACGCACCGGATCATCGACGGGCCCCAGCTCGTCGGCCGACCTGAAGATCGACACCATCGCCGCATCGTGGTGCCCGTGGTAGGACCCTTCGATCTTCACGATCAGCGAACGACCGGTGATTGCCCGCATCAGGTGGATCGCGTCCATGGTGGCTTCGGTACCGGAGTTGGTAAACCTCCACAACGGCAGGCCGAAACGGGCTGCGAGCGCCTCTGCGACCACGACGGCGTCGTCGGTCGGCTGAGCGAAGTGGGTGCCGAGGGTTACCCGGCGCTGCACCGCCTCGACCAATGCCGGGTGGGCGTGACCGACCACGTTGACACCATAGCCACCGTGCAGATCGATGTACTCCGTCCCGTCGACGTCCCACACGCGCCCTCCAAGCCCGTGACTGACCCACACGGGGACGGGTCGGGAACTGGCCCAGCTGGACGCGACGCCACCGGGCATCACCCGTTGTGCGGCTTCCCAACGCTCACGCGATCCGGGCATCCGTTCGATGAACAGAGCTTCTTCACGGCGGACCAGGTCGTCGAGTGACGTCACCGATGAGTTTGGCTGGGTCATCTTCCTCCACGTCATCGTCTGCTTCAACGGGGCGCTGCGGTCAGACGTCGGTGAGATACAGAATATCCCCCGTCGGTGCGTCCGATCCGCCGCTGGGCTCCAGCGTGATTCCCCACGCACGCGGAGCACTGTCGATGCCGGTGCCGGTGCCGATGCCGATGGAGCTGCGAATGCTCCCCTCGCTCGCGTCGTCGAGCATCCGCAGCGGAACCGGCCCATCGGCACCAATGAGCCACAGCTCGTAGGCCTGACCGTCAGGTGCGCCGGGAAGTCCGTCGGCGAGCAGGACCATTCGCTCACCCTCGTCGCTCCACGCCAGCTTCACCGATCCGTCCGCTGACGATCCAGTTGCCCCGGTCGAGCTGAGAGTCACCATCCGGGCGTCGCCATGGGCGAGCACCGCTTCCAGATCGGTGGCGTACGCCGGTGCCTCGTCACCTCCAGTCACCAACGCTCCGGCGACGAACGCCAGGACCACTGCGGCCGCCATGGCCAATGCACCGCCATAGGTGCGCTGCTGACGGCGGCGTCGTTCGGCAAGGTCGCTGATCGAGTCAGGCAGAATCGGCGAGAGCTGACGAGTTTTGGCGATCTCGGCCATCACTGCAGCCTTCACCGACGTCGATGGGGCCACGGTTGACGCGCTAGCGAGCTGCGCGAGCGTGGACCGGAAGTCGGCAACATCCGCACGGCACACGTCGCACGATGGGTAGTGCGCCTCGAACGCCATCCGTTCACGCGCATCAAGCGCGTCGAGCGCATATGCCGCGCCGAGATGATGGATGTCGACGTCAGTCATTGCTTGCTCCCAACTCGTCACGCAAGCGGATCATCCCGTCGCGAATTCTCGTCTTCACGGTTCCTTCGGCAACCCCCAACAACTGGGCGACCTCGCGGTACGTGTGTCCACCGAAGTACGCCAACTCGACCGCTTCGCGCTGCAGAGATGTCAGCTCCTCGAGTGCCCGACGCACACGGGCCTGTTCGAACGTTGTTTCGACTTCATCGGCCACTGCGTCGTGGGCTGGCATCAGGCCGGACACGTCACGCGAGTTCCGCTCGCGTGACGCCTGTTCGGAACGGACACGGTCGATCGCTCGCCGGTGGGCGACGGTGGCCGCCCACGACTTGACTGAACCCTTCGACGAATCGTAACGCGCGGCCAGCCGCCACAGCTCGACGAACACCTCTTGGGTGACCTCATCGCTTTGAGCCGGGTCGCGCACGACCTTGAGCACCACACCATGCACCAGCGGCGAGAGCTCGTCGTAGAGCCGGCCGAACGCAGCCTGGTCGCCGCGACCTGCCTGGCGGAGCTGATCACCGAGTGAATCCGTCCCACCCGAGCCACGATCGTCGGCGCGGCCGAGCGACGTCAGTCGTCCGGTGCGAGCGAACTTCAAGACCCCCATCAGACAGATCCGCCGGGGGGAGTGACGAATGTCATGGTTTGAGTTCGGAACCTGCGCGTTCGCGGATTGGTCATCAGATGGATTGCCCGGCGGCAAGGCGCACCACACGCGCTTCGGTCACCAATGCGGTCACGAGATCCCACGGTGTCACGTCGAACGCGGGGTTCCACGCCCCCGTGCCAGCGGGCGTGATCGTGGTCGGCGCGCCGGTGGCCGTTTGACCGGGGGGCGACATCGACACCACTTCGGACGGGTCGCGCAACTCGATGTGCACCGCCAACCCATCAGGTGTCGCCCGGTCGATGGTCGACTCCGGGGCGGCGACCACGAACGGCACACCGGCTCGATGGGCGGCGAGCGCAAGCGGATACGTGCCGATCTTGTTGACCACGTCGCCGTTGGCCGCTACCCGGTCGGCACCAACGATGACGACATCGACCATCCCGCGACCAATCACCGACGCCCCGGCACCATCGACCACCACGCGGTGCGCAATCCCCATTGCTGTCAGCTCGAACGCCGTCAGCCGTGCCCCCTGGAGCAGCGGCCGGGTCTCGTCGACGAACACCTCGCGAACACCGCCCGCCTCGTGTAGCGCGCGCACGATCCCGAGTGCCGTCCCCCATTCCACACATGCCAGGCCGCCGGCGTTGCAGTGGGTGTGAATGCCAAGCGGACCATCGGCGAGCGAGCGCACCAGTTCGGCACCGCGGCGGCTCAACTCCCGGTTGGTGTCGATGTCTTCCTGCACGAGCGCAATCGCAGCACACACCATCGCCTCGGCGCCTCCGTCGATCGCGTCGAGGCACCGCTGCACGCCCCACGCGAGGTTCACCGCGGTTGGCCGCGCCGAGGCCACGCGCGCGGCCTCGCGGATCACGTGATCGGCACCGAGGCCGCGCCGCTGCGCGTCGAGCGCGGCGATCGCCGTACCGAGAGCGCCCGCCACGCCGAGCGCAGGTGCCCCCCGGATGACCAACCGCTGCACCGCATCGATCACCTCGTCGACGGTACGCAGCTCGACCATCGTCATCGTGTGTGGCAGCAGCGTTTGATCGATCGCCACGATGTGATCGTCGTGCCAGTCGATGGTGCGCATCACCAACGAACAGTACAGTCCGAAGCTATGCACGAAGCGGCCGCCACCGGCGACACCGGCGAGGCGATCGTCGACCTCGCTCGCCAGGCCGTGCAAGCGACCTGCGCGCACATGGTCGCTGACGCGATGGTCGTGGGATCGGCCGGCAACGTGAGTGTGCGGGTTGACCAGCACCGCTTCGTCGTATCGGCCGGCGGTGTCGCATACCACCGACTGCACGCTGGAGATCATCCACTCGTCGACCTGCGGACCGGCACCTGGACGGGGCCGCGGGCACCGACCAGCGAACTGCACCTGCATCTTGCACTCATGCGCGCCCGGCCCGATGTCGGCGCCGTCGTCCACACCCATTCGCCCTATGCGGCGGGGTTCTCGGTGGCACGGCTCGACCTCGAGTGGGTGTGCAACGAGAACATCGGTCCTCGCGGCGAGCGGATCTTGGTGACCTCCCCGTACGCACCGCCGGGCTCGAAAGATCTCGCCATCGCGGCCGTGGCGGCGCTCGATGCCCAACCGGGGTCGCGGGCGTGCCTGCTGGCCAACCACGGTCCGCTGGCCATCGGCGACGATGTCGACGAGGCGTACCTCATCGCCCGCCAGGTCGAGTGGATCGCCCACATCACCCATGTAGCTCGCAGCGTCGGCACCGTGCACGTGCTCTCTCCACCCGACCAGGATGCGATCGGCATCAACTACGGCTTCGCCGTTGCTCGGCCCAAACCCCTCCACACGTTGGCATCGATGATCGGCGCCGACCGAACTGACCCGGCGGCCCGAACGTGAACGAACTTCGCGCTGACGTGGCGATCATTGGCGGGTCCGGGTTCTACGAGATGCTCGACGATTCACGCGACCTGGTCTGCGACGTCGTGATCGACACACCCTTCGGGACTCCGGCGGCACCAATCACCATCGGCACCATCGGCGACCGGCGAGTCGCGTTCTTGCCGCGCCACGGGCGCAACCACAAGTTCGCGGCGCACCGCGTGCCATACCGCGCCAACATCGCTGCGCTCGCATCACTCGGCGTCGGTGCAGTGTTCGCGCCGTGCTCGGTCGGCTCGCTGCAACCCGACATCCACCCGGGCGAGTTCGTTGTGATCGACCAACTCGTCGACCGCACCTGGGGTCGCGCCGACACATTTCACGATGCGGGGGGACCCTCCGGTGACCCGGGCACCGACGTGCCCGTGCACCACCAGAGCTTCGCCGATCCCTACGACGCCGGGCTTCGTGCCGCACTCGTCACCGCGGGGCGGGCGAAGGGCGTGGCGATGCACGACGGTGGCACCATGGTCGTGATCAACGGCCCCCGGTTCTCCACACGGGCCGAAAGCGTGTGGTTCCGGTCGATGGGGTGGCACGTGGTCAACATGACCGGCTGTCCCGAAGCGGTGCTCGCCGCCGAGGCAGGACTGAAGTACGCGACCATCGCTTTGGTCACCGACTACGACGCAGGGGTCGACGGCCACGAACCCGTCACGATGGACCAGGTCTTCGCCACGTTGCGATCCAACATCGCCGCAGTCCGCAACGTGTTGAGCGCCGCCATCGCTCTGCTCGCCTGATTTCGAGGTGCCGTCACGCTGGGGCGTAGCGGATCACTACCAACACCCGCAGCGAGGATCGTGTCGGCGATCACGTCGACATTCTCGCGGCCACCTGCTGTTCACCGGCGGCCGATTGCATGATCGCCGGAGGATGTCCCGCCCGGGCCACACGTACCGTGTGCTCGGCAAGGTCCACTTCGGCGTAGATCGCAGCGCGGCGATTCCAACCCGGTCTGGTCCGAGGTCGATGACCTCATACCAGTCGCCGCCCATCCCCATCGTGGTCAGGGCCGACCGGTAGCGGGCGGCAATGTCGAGGCCGCTCGATGACATCGGCCGCTCCGTCACCTGTTCGGCGATGTACTCGGCGAACTCGCGCTCGTGCTCGTGCTCGTGGAGTTCGGCGCGCGACTCGACGGTCAGCGCCGCGTTGTTGTCGATGACGTGGGCGAGGGCATTGTCATCGTCAACTGCGAACTCGGCGAACCGGTCGACGATGGCGTCGTCGATGCGCAGCACCACATGCTGCGCCGTGATTCGCCGAGTCACCCGGCCCAACACGGCGACACCCCGCACACGGCTACCCCGAACAGGTGAAGTTCGCCCGTTCGGTACGGGGTATCAGCCGCCGGATTTGAAGCTGAGCCGCAACTTGGTGCGGTAGGCGATGATCGTGCCGTTCTCGATCAACACGTCCATCTCGACGACCTCGGCAACACGCAGATCCTTGTAGGTCCGCGAGGCTTCACGGACGGCGTTCTGGGCTGCGAACTCCCACGACTCACTGCTCGATCCGATCAGTTCGACGACTTGGTACACGCTGTCATTCATGGGCTGCTCCTGGGGACGGGGACGGGGACGGTTGGAACTTGATCGAGATCGCCAGTTCGGTGCTCATCCGCACCGAACCGTCGCGGTGAACGTGGCATTGCAGGCGACGGACTTCACCGACGCGAGCGTCGTCGTGACGCACACATGACTCGGTGACAGCGAATCGCGCTGCCTGGTGCCACGTTGCCCCGCTGCCGATCACGCGACGCACCTCGTAGACCGACTCGTTGCCGCCGCGGATCAGTGGCGGCTCTCCGGTCGCGAAGTCGTCGGACCCGACTCGACCGGAGAGCTGGCGGATGGCCTCCATCAAGTCGCCGGTGAACATCTGCCGGCGCCGGCGCGGCGACCCACCGTAATCAGCTGGATTCAGCGGCGGCCCGAACCGGATCTCGGCGCGCCGGAACGGGCGTGGCACACGGGCACCGACGGGTTGAATCCGGTCGGTGCCCACCAGGCCGATCGGGACCACCGGTGCGCCGGTCATCAGGGCCAACTGTGCTGCACCGGTATGGCCGCGGTGCAACAACCCGTCGCGCGAACGGGTCCCCTCCGGATAGATCGCCAGCACGTCACCGCGGCGGAGCACGCCAGCGGCAACCTCGAGCGCCATCATCGCTTGACGCGCAGCAGCGCGATCGATCGGGATCAGACCGAGCGCCGGGAACAGATGGCGTGTCGTCCACGAATCCATGTATTCGGACTTGCCGATGAAGTAGGTGCGCCGCGGCACTGACAACATCAGCACGACCGTGTCGAAGAACGAGATGTGGTTCGCTGCGAGGATCACCGGCCCGGTCACTGGGACATGGCATTCGCCGTGGGCAACAACCGGGGTGAGTGTGCGATAAGCCGCTCCGGTGACCGCGCGGGCGACCCGGTAGAACCGGTCGCCGTCGCTCGTCGTCACACCCGCCGACAGTAGCCGTCGGCGCACGGCCGATGGGACAGCGACAACGATGGGGTTCAGCCGCTGAGGCCCTCGAGCACCTGTTGCAACGATCGCAGACCGGCGGCAAGCGAGGCGCTGAGATCGGCCAGTTCGGTCTCACGGACGTTCATGCTGATCGGCACGCTCAGCTGCACCGGGACCTCAGCATCGATCGGGACGGTCTCGTCGATGGGGATGCTCAGCGTGAGGTCGATCGGGACATCGATGTCGACAGGCACCGTGACATCGAGGGGGATGTTGGTGCCGAACGGGCCGGCGATACGAATGGTCGTGTCGAAAGACTCGTTGATCGGCAATGTGGTCTTGACCGGGACTTCCACGGTGCGGTTGATGACCACGTCGGTGTTGATCATCACTGTCTCGTCGATCGCCACGTCAAAATCGATCGTCGACGAACCGAACGACTCCAGGCCGGCGATCGCCTCGTCGAGGCCCCCGGACACCGTTGGGGCGATGCCGGCAATCTTGGTTTGGAAGCCCGTCACCTGCGACGCGAACAACGCCGAGCCAGCCTCCACCCGGTCAAGATCGGCTCTGGTCTCGTCGAGGGCGTTGGCCAGCACGACGATGTAGCCAAACGCGGCAACAAGCAACAGCGCGAATGCGCCCACGACGATGGTGAGATGGCGGTGCAACCACGACTGCATGGGGACTCCTGATGGTTCTGCCGTGTCGGCCTTCGAGGTGTCGGCCGTCGAGGTGTCGGCCGTCGGGATGGCTGGGTTCGGGATGGCTGGGTTCGGGATGGCTGGGTTCGGGATGGCTGGGTTCGGGATGGTTCCGGAATCGCCGGTACCGGGGGTGTCGGGTCTGGGTGCAACGGATTCGGGCCGACGCATGGCGACGACTGCGATCACGCCGACGGCCGTGATCGCCGCGGTCGCCAGGAAGGTTTGGGCGATGGTGCTCGAGGTGAGTTCGATCTGGGCGGCGCGTACGGCTCGTTCGAAACCTGGATCGGTGATCGGGGGCAGGTCGAGCCCACGCCGCAGCCGCTCAAATCGGAACAACCCCCACGCGGTCAATGCCGACAACCCGACGCTGAAGCCGAGCAACCGGGTGACCATCACGAGTGCCGCGGCACTACCGCGCTGATCGTGCGGCGCGGCTGAGATCACCGCCGTGTTGGTCGGCGCGATCGTGAGACCGAATCCAGCCCCGAGGATCGCCAGTTGGATCGCGATCAGGAGATACGAGGTCTGGCCATCCCAGGTGAGGCCCATCGCCACATAGGCAACCGTCGCAGCAATGAGCCCGACGATCGCCGGCGGGCCGTACCACGTTCGTTCAGTGACCCGACCCCCGGCATAGGAGGCGGCGGCCATCGAGGCAGTCAGCATGGCTAGCACCCACCCGGCCACCACGGCCGACCTCTTGAGGTCGCCTTCGACCGCGTTGACGAACAACGGCACATCGACCATCGCAATCACCAGCGCGGCGCCAACCACGAAGTTGGCCAACAGGGCGAGCCGCAGGTTGCGGCTGCGGAACAGACCCGCATCGATCAGCGGGTCCGTGGCGCGGCGCTGATGACGCACGAACAGTGCCGCCGAAACGATGAATACGAGGTAGAGCCAACGCAGGTCTCGGCCCCCGCCACCGGTCAGTTCGTCGAGACCGGTGACGCTTTGGATCTCCGAGCCCGACAGCAGGGCGACGTTCAGCGACACCAACGCGACCGTCACCAAGATGGCGCCAACCCAGTCCACCCGCGGGGCGCGTGCGGGCCGGTCGTGTTCGACGAGCGCCCACCAGGTGGCAGCAAGGCCCCCGGCCGCGAGAGGGATGTTCAGCCAGAACTGCCACTGCCACGACAGGAACCGCACCAGCATCGCGCCGTATAGCGGCCCCCACACCCACCCCAGTGTCTCGATCGCACCGAGGGTGCCGAGGGCTCGCGCCCGACTGTGTGGCGGGTACACATCGCCCACGACGGCGAGCGCAACAGGAACCATCGCTCCCCCGCCAATTGCCGTGAGCACCCGACCAACGAGGAACGGGCCCATCGACGACGCCAGCGGGATGACGAGGCTGCCGATGATGAACAGCAGATAGGCGAGGACAAACGTGCGCCGCCGTCCGACGATGTCGCTGATCCGCCCGGCGATCGGCATCACCGCGACGAACGCGATCAGGTAGACGTTGACGATCCACGCGGCGTCGTCGAGACCATCGGGCAGGACCAGGCCGAGATCACCGATGATCGGGCGCAACATGGTCGCCACCACCGTGAGGTCGTCGGCGGCAACGAACACGCTGAAACCAACCGCGGCGAGAACTGCGCGTGGCGACGGCGAACGGAGCGGGTTCGAACCCGTTGACGTCACACGATCAACCATCGACGTCGGGGGCCGAGATCGCGAATGCTTGACCGTAGTCGCTCAACCCCAGCACCCAGTTCGTCACCTCGCCATCGAAGGTCGTCGAGAACTCAGCGGTCGTGACCAAAGCCGTGTCGCGCCGCACCCACAGATCAATCAGGACATCCTGGTTGGAGACCAGCCCGGCGGTGACGACCTCCACACGTTCGGCAGGCGCAGTGCCGCGCAGGTGGTATCGCCGGCCCCCACGATCCTCCTCGCCGATCAACTCGACGCCGCCAAGGTCGGCGAGCAGAGGCCTCCATCCGGTCTCCGGATCGAAGAACGTACTCGGATCGATGTCGTAGCCCGTCGGCAAGGTTTCGAACGTGCCGGTCACGGGGTTCGACAACCACACCGTGTCGTCGATGGCAACCGCCCCGAGCTGCGTGGTGAGCGACCCGTCGATGGTCACCGTCAGGGCCGCGTCGGCCGAAGCGGGTGCCGAGAACCGGCCGACGATCTTGTCGAGGGCCAACGAACCAAAGGTGTCGATGAACACCGGCGCGCCGCTTCGCTCGAGTTCGAAACGAACGCTGGTGACCTCACCCATCGCCGTCGACGAGGTGGCCAGGATCGTCTCGGCGACCGCCGGTAATGGTGTTCCCTCGGCTTCTGGGTCGGCGCTGCACGATGTGACCGCCAGTGCTGCGCAGGCCACAACCGCCAGCCAACCCCTCATCCGCGGGTCCCCCTCGTCGTCGACGGCCTATCTTCAACGGCCGACATTACCCATGCCCGAACCGCCCCGTAGCCGAAACACGCAAACCGGATTCGAGGCTCCTCAGCCGTTGCTGATCGGAATGGAAGCGGCGCTGATCGGACTGGAAGCGGCGCCGGCGGACTGGAAGCGGCGCAGGCGGAGGCTGTTCGAGACGACGAAGACGCTCGAGAACGCCATCGCCAGCCCGGCCAGCATCGGGTTGAGCAGGCCGGCGGCTGCCAGAGGGAGGGCGGCCACGTTGTAGGCGAACGCCCAGAACAGGTTGGCCTTGATGGTGGCCAGGGTTCGGCGTGACAACCGGATCGCATCGACTGCGGCGCGCAGGTCGCCGCGAACCAGCGTGAGATCGCTGGCCTCGATGGCCGCGTCGGTTCCGGTCCCCATCGCGAGCCCGAGGTCGGCTTGGGCGAGGGCCGCAGCATCGTTGACCCCG
>JANOKQ010000585.1:0-9170 GCA_031419375.1 Acidimicrobiaceae bacterium | reverse complement strand
CCGAGGCGGGCACGGTCGCCCGGGTTGATGACGGTCCACCCGATCCGCAACCCGGCTGCTCCCGCGACCACCACCGCCGACAGTTCCAACAGGCCGTGCGGCAAGATCAACCCCCAGAACGTGCTGCCCTGGCCGACGTTGGTGAACATCCCCCCGGCAATGCCACCGTTGGCCCCGTTGTAGGCCAAGACCGCGGCAGTTACCACACACAACAAGATGCCGGCCGCGAAGGCGACGAAGGCCACGCGCACGTTGTTCAAGAACACCTGTGTCGCGAAGTTCTGGGCCGGTTGCGACGAGTAGTAGCTCTCGAAGTCCTGATTGATGTAGGCCTCGCGGACGGCTTCGGGGGCGACGAGATCGAACGCCCGCGGTGAGACCGACAGCCACACCTGGAACACCGCCCAGGGGACGAAGGTGAGCAGCGAGGCGGCGAGGATGAACCGGTGCAGCGAAACCACTGCGGCGGGAAACGTGACGGTGGCGAAGTTCACCGCGGTCCGGCGGATCTCGGGCGTGCGTTGCCCGTAGAGCACGCTGTAGGTGTCGCCGACGAGCAGGGTGAGTCGGTTGATCAACGTCGAATCGGCGCGATACCGCACGCGCGCATGAGCGAGATGGGCGCCGCACGTCTCGTACAGCGCGATCAGTTCATCGAGCTCCGCGGGGCTCAACCGTTTGATCCGGCGGGCCTGCTTGGTGAGCTGCTGGAGCCGCAGCCACGCGTCCTGGTTGGCGGCCACGAAGGCATCGATGTCCACTGCGGATCACCGTAGCGGCGTAGGGTGCTGAGCCATGCGTCGCCAGGTCGTGAGCTCGTTCGACCACGGCATCGTCACCCCCGAGGCGGTGGTGCTCGAGCTGGAAACCGCCGGGCTTGCCTCGCGGGTGGCGGCCGGCGTCATCGACCTCGCGTTGCAGGCGCTGGCGCTATTCGTTGCGGCAATCGTGATCGGCTTCGTGGGGCTCGCCGTCGGCGACGTGGGCGACTCGCTGTCGAACACGCTGCTCGCCATCGCGACAGCCGTCATCCTGCTCGGCTACCCGGTGGTCATGGAAACGTTCTGGAGCGGTCGCACCCTGGGCAAGATGTGGATCGGGTTGCGTGCCGTCACCACAGCTGGGGCGCCCATCACCGTCCGCCATGCAACGCTGCGGATGATGGGCGGCCTTGTCGACAAGCTGATTCCGCCGGGAGGGGTGACCGGTGCGCTGTTCGTGTTGGGAACCCGCCGCCACCAGCGCGTCGGTGATCTGCTTGCCGGCACGATCGTCATCCGAGATCCGCTGCGTCGCGCGTTTCCGCCGGCATTGTGGTTCCCGGTGCCGACCGGCCACGAGGTGTACGCCGCGTCGCTGGATCCCACAGCGATCACGGTCGAGCAGTACACCGTGCTCCGTGCGTTCTTGATGCGCTCGGGCGAGCTACACGCCGACGCTCGCATCGACGTGGCTCGGGTGCTGGCCGACAAGACGGCGCGCACGATCGGGCATCAACGCCCGTCCTCGGTCCACCCCGAGGCGTTCCTGCTGTGCGTGGTGGCGAGGTACCAGCGCCGGAATGCCGGGCAGCCGGTTCGCGGCCGCCGGTAGCGTGGTGGCCATGCCGGCCGAGCTCACCTATCTCGATCATGCCGCCTCCACGCCGATGCGGGGTGAGGCAATCGAGGCGATGCTGCCCTTGCTCGATCAGTGCTTCGCCAATCCCAACGGGTCGCACCGTTTTGCCCGACAGGCGCGCGCCGCCCTCGACGACGCTCGTGACGTGATCGCCGACGTGGTCGGGTGCCGCCCCGGCGACATCGTGTTCACCGGTGGGGGGACCGAGGCCGACAACACCGCCATCCTCGGCACGACCGCCCGCCACGGTGGCACTGCGGTGTGCTCGGCAGCCGAACACCACGCCGTCCTCCACGCGGTCGAGCACGTCGGTGGGCGGGTTGTCGGCGTGGACGACGCTGGTGTGATCGACCTCGACCAACTCGCTGCAGCAATCGATGCCGACGTGTCGGTGGTGTCGGTGATGGCCGTCAACAACGAGGTCGGATCGATCTCCGATGTGGCCGCCGCGGCCGAGGTGGCCCGCCGCCGTCATCCCGGCGTTCGGGTCCACACCGACGCCGTGCAGGCCGCCTGCTGGGTCGACCTTCGCGACATCACCCCGCATGTCGATCTGCTGTCGCTGTCGGGCCACAAGTTCGGTGGTCCAAAGGGCGTCGGAGTGCTCGTCGAGCGCACTGCCGGCTGCTTCGCTCCGCTGCTGATCGGTGGTGGCCAAGAACGCGAGCGGCGCAGCGGCACCCAGAACGTGGCCGGCGCCGTCGGGCTTGCCGAGGCGCTGCGACTCACCGACCTCGAACGCCACGGCGACAACGCGCGCATCGGCGCGTTGCGTGACCAGCTCGTCGATCGGCTCGTTGCCGGTGTCGCCGACGTGCGCGAGACGGTGCCCCGCGACCGCAAGGTGGCCGGCTCGGCACACGTGTGCATCGCCGACATCGAAAACGAGGCGCTGCTCTACCTCCTCGATGAAGCCGGCGTGTGCGCCAGTGCCGCGTCGGCGTGTGCCGCAGGGGCGATGGAGCCGTCGCATGTGTTGTCGGCGATGGGTGTCGATCGACGGTGGTCGAGTGGGGCGTTGCGGCTCACGCTCGGACACGGCACCACACAGGCGCACATCGATCGTGCCGTCGACGTGCTGATCGCGGCGATCGAGCGGATCCGCGGGTTCGGCCGATGAAGGTGATGTGCGCAATGAGCGGCGGTGTCGATTCGTCGGTGGCTGCAGCCGAGTTGATCGCTGCCGGGCACGAGGTGGTCGGCGTGACGATGCGGTTGTGGGGCGGTGCCAGCGACACCGGCTGCTGCTCGATCGCCGATGTCGACGACGCGCGCCGAGTCGCCCAACAGCTCGGCATCGACCACCTCGTGTTCAACTTCACCGAGGAGTTCGACACGGCCGTGGTGCAGCCCTACGTCGATGCCCACGCCAATGGCACCACCCCGAACCCGTGCATCGAGTGCAATCGGCACCTCAAGTTTGCGCGCCTCAGCGATCGGGCCGATTTGCTTGGCTTCGACGCGATCGCCACCGGCCACCACGCCCGCATCGTCGCCCACGACGGCATTCGTTACGTGGCCCGCGGTGCCGATGCCGACAAGGACCAGAGCTACGTGGTGCACATGCTGCCCCAGCGCGAGTTGGCCCGCACGCTGTTCCCTGTCGGGCACCTGACCAAGGCCGAGGTCCGCGAGCGGGCCGTGCTGGCCGGGTTGCGCACGGCCACCAAGCCCGACAGCCAGGACGTGTGCTTCATCACCCACAGCGCCGGGCGCGCCCAGTTCCTCGGCGAGCGCATCCCGTTCCGCCCGGCACAGGTGATCGACCGTGACGGGACAGCTCTCGGTGAGGTGGCGTCGATCGAGATGGTCACCGTGGGGCAGCGTCGTGGTATCGGCCTGCCCGGCGGCGGCCCGAAGCGGTACGTGCTGGAAGTCGACACCCGGCGCGCGGTGGTCGTGGTCGGCAACGAAACCGATCTCGACGACACCCACCTCGTGCTCACCGCGCTCACCTGGACCGGCAGCGAGACGTCCGGAGAGTCAGCGGAGCCGACGCCTGACGTGCTGGTGCAGTGCAGCGCTCACGGCGCCCCGCGTCTGGCCACGATCACGGCGAACACGGTCACCTGGGCCACCCCCCAACGGCGCGTGGCCCCTGGCCAGACGGTGGTGCTGTACGACCTGTCCAACACCCGCGTGCTCGGCGGCGGCATCGTCGCGTCGAGCCGGTAAATCCGCCCAGCCGGATCGCCAGTCGGAATTTTTCGGGCTCGTGCTCCAGCCCGGTGACGCCGACCGGCCACGGCCGGAATGCTTCAGCCGACGTGCAGCCCGCTGGCCGCGGCGGCGCTCAGGAACCGGCCGGGTCGGCTGGGTGCCACCAGCACCGAGCGAACGTGAAGGGCCCGCCCGTGCGGGTGCTCGCGGGTCGGTGCGATCACCACCGTTTGCATCTCGGCGAAGCTGAGCTCGACGGCGTGGCCGGCTGCGGGCCCAGTGAGGTCGGCGGCCTCGGTGTCGGCGAACGCAAGGCGGGCGCCGCCGAGGGTGCGGACCGGAATCATCACCGTTTCAGCCAGCACGCTGCGGTCGTGGATCACCACGCCGGCGGGCACCAGTACCAGCCATCGACGCGACAAGCGGTGCAGGCGCGTGGCGAGCAACCAACTGCCAACACACGCGAACGCGGCAAGCGGAACGCCGAGGACCCACGCTCGCGCCGCCAGCGCCAACGGACCAATGATCAGCGCGGCGCAGACGACGCACCACGACACCACTGCCGGAAGAATCAGTGACACGGGTGGCCGAAGCACGAAGCGTCGCTCGTCACCGTAGGCCGATGCCTGCACGAACGCCTGTCCGAACTCGCCGCTCGCCACGACCGAACACGAGACGATGCATGCTGCGAGCGCGCCAGCCATCGACACGCCCGACAACCGAGCCGCATCCGCAGCGCTGACGATGGCGATGATGACGCCCACGGTTCCAGCGGGCACGAGCGAACGGGCGATGGTCAGCGACACCGTCGAGGGCACGAGCAGTGCGGTTGCGACTACGCCCCATCCCGCCCAGAGCACAATTGCCGCGGTCAACCCCACGGGGTCGCTACGAGTTGCCAGCGAGTCGCTCAACGGACCGCCGGCAAGCGCCACGACGGCGATCCACGCTGACCGCGCTGCCCACACGAAGCCCGTCGATGACGATCGGCCAGCGCGTAGCACATCGGAAGCGCTGGAGTCGACGCTGGATGATTTGCCCCGGATCTGCACGAACCGACAGGGTATCCAGCATCAGATCACGGTCGACGACCACGTTGGGGTTGGCCGTGGACCGCGAGAAGTCCAGGCCATCAGGTCACGAGACCGCGACTCCCAGGCGAGACGGCGGAGAAAGGAGGCGACGATGCCGGTGATCCAGTGCCCAAACGGCGCAACACTCGGAATCGGCAGCCTTCCCCATCGCGACATTGCCGACGGGGTTGATTTCAGCCTGACGGCCACGACGGTCCCGACCGTGCCGTCGTTCCCGCGGCGGTCGCCGGCGGAGGGCATGATCAGCCAGGCGATGGTGGGAATCGACGGCATCACCGTCGGTCAGTACGGCGCGATCTCGGTCGACACCGGTCGGATCGGACCGCGATCGCGGGTGCACACCGATCTGCATCACGAAGCGTTCGCCGGGTTCCGCGCGTTTCTCGCCGCCACCGCAGCACGCGTGACCCCTCCCATGGCCCCTCCCGCGGCAGCGTCCGTGTCCGAGGAGCCCGACCCGTGCGTGTCCGCCGCCGAACCTGCCGCCGAACCTCCCGTCGGACCTGAGGTCGGACCTCCCGTCGGCGTCCAAATTGGCACCGTGAAATGGCAACTGGTCGGTCCCGTCACGCTAGGGCTGAGCCTGATCCGTGCTGGCGTTCCCGAGCGGGTGGCGTTCGCCGTCGCGATCCGCGCGGTACGCGACCGCATCTCCAGCCTCCTTGATGCCGTCGAACGGGCGCTGCCTGGTTGCACGCAGGTCGTGTTCGTCGATGAACCGGCGATGGCCGATCTCGCCGACAGCGGTTTCCCGTTGGCGCCCGACACCGCCATCGATCTGGTGTCGGGCGCGTTGGCGGTCATCGAACAACGCGCCGTGTCGGGCTTGCACGTGTGCGGTGAGGCCGACTGGGCGTCGCTGCTCGCCGCCGGCCCGCAGGTGCTCGCGGTTCCCGTCCGCTCCTCGCTGGTGTCGTCGGCGTCCTACATCCAGCAGTTCCTGTCGCGTGGCGGCGTCGTCGCCTGGGGGGCGGTGCGCACCGACGGTCCCATCGCCACCACCGCCGAGCGCCCCTGGCGCCAGTTGTGCGAACTCTGGTCGCAACTGACCGATCGGGGCTGCGACAGCCGGTTGCTCCGGCAGAACGGTGTGATCACGCCGGAGTGCGGACTCGGGATGCTCACCCCCACGCTGAGCGAGCACGTTCATCACATGGTCACCGATATCGGCCGCCGAGTTCACGATCAGGCTGTCGCTGCACAGTTCGTGGTCGGTGCCTGACTGCCACGCGCCGCCTCCATCTTCGCTGTCACACCCGCCGCGTACACTCCAGAACGTGGCAGACATCGGTGCAGCAACCTCGCGTGCCGAGGAACTCGCGCAGGCCATCCGCTACCACAACGATCGGTATTACGGGTCGGACCAGCCCGAGATCCCCGACGCAGATTACGACGATCTGCTGCGCGAGTTGCGCGCGATCGAAGCCGAGTTCCCGGCACTCGCCAGGCCCGACTCACCAATGCGAACCATCGGTGCGGTCACGCCAACCGCTGCGTATCCGACCGCCGTTTATCCGACCGCCGTTTATCCGACCGCGGGGTCAGCGGCTGCCGGGTCGCCGGTTGCCGGGTCGCCGGTTGCCGGGTCGCCGGTTGCTGGGTCGCCGGTTGCTGGGTCGCCGGTTGCTGGGTCACCGGTCGTTGGCGCGACCTTTGCTCCCGTGGTCCACCGGGTTCCGATGACCAGCCTTGACAATGCGATGGATCTTGCCGAGCTCACGGCATGGGGCGGGCGTCTTGGGCGCGGCCTGAACGGCGAAGCGGTCACGTTCGTGTGCGAGCTCAAAATCGATGGTCTGGCGATGAGCCTTCGCTACGAATCGGGCCGGTTCGTGCAGGCTGCAACGCGTGGCGACGGACGTGTCGGCGAAGACGTCACGGCCAACGTGGCCACCATCGCCAGTGTCCCGGCGGTGCTTGGCCCCGGCGCTCCCGAGGTGCTCGAGGTCCGCGGCGAGGTGTTCATGCCGCTGGCCAGTTTCGATTCGCTCAACCAACGCGCCGCCGAGGCCGGCCTGGCCCGTTTCGTCAACCCGCGCAACGCGGCAGCCGGCAGCCTGCGCCAGAAAGATCCGCGCATCACCGCGTCGCGGGAGCTGTCGTTTTGGAGCTACCAGCTCGGTGAGGTGGTGGGCGGGCCGCCGTTCACCAGTCATCACCAGACTCTCGAATACCTCGCCGAGCTCGGCTTCCCGGTCAACCCCGAGATCCGTCAGGTCGAAGGGCTCGCCGGTGTCGAGGAGTTCGCCGCGCACTGGCAGCAGCACCGCCACGACCTTGCCTACGACATCGATGGTGCCGTCGCCAAGATCGACGATCTCGCGCAGCGCGAACGGCTCGGCTTCACGTCACGCGCGCCGCGGTGGGCCATCGCGTTCAAGTTCCCACCAGAGGAACGCACCACGGTGCTGCGCGACATCCAGATCTCGATCGGGCGCACGGGGCGGGCCACTCCGTTCGCCGTGCTCGAGCCGGTGTTCGTGGGCGGATCGACGGTTGGTATGGCCACGTTGCACAACCAGGATCAGGTGCGTGCCAAAGACGTGCGCCCAGGTGACACGGTCATCGTGCGCAAAGCAGGTGACGTCATCCCCGAAGTGGTCGGTCCGGTGCTCTCGATGCGTCCGGCCGGCAGCGTCGCCTGGCAGTTTCCCACCGTGTGCCCGTGCGATCTGCGCACCCCACTGGTGCGCTCCGAAGGTGAAGCCGATACTCGCTGCGTCGAACCACAGTGCCCGTTCCAGCGTGATCAACGGATCATCTACTTCGCCTCGCGAGGAGCGATGGACATCGAAGGACTCGGTGAACGCACCGTGTTCCAGCTCAGCGAAGCCGGGTTCGTTCGCGACCCGGCCGACATCTACTCGCTCACGGTCGAGATGTTGCTGCAACTCGAAGGTTTCGCGGCGATGAGCGCCGAGAAGTTGATCGAAGCGATCCAGGGCTCGCGGCTGCGCCCCCTCCCTCGGCTGCTCGCGGCGCTGGGCATCAAGGGCCTCGGGCCCTCGGCGTCCGAGGCGATCAGCCGCGCATTCGGCAACCTCCATGCCGTCGTCACCGCGGGCGAGGCCGATCTCGCAACCACCGATGGTGTCGGGCCGACGATCGCCGCGTCGATCGTTCGGTGGTTTGCCAATCCGGCCAACATGGAGATGATTGGCAAGCTCGATGCGGCCGGCGTCGACTTCGGCAACGTCGAGGTCAGCCGTCTGCCGCAGGTGCTCGCCGGCAAGGCGGTGGTCGTGACGGGATCGCTCGACGGGTTCACCCGCGACGATGCCGAAGCGGCGATCAAGGGCCGTGGTGGCAAGAGCCCCGGCAGCGTCAGCGCAAAGACGTACGCCGTCGTGCTCGGTGCCGACCCTGGCGCCAGCAAGGTCACCAAGGCTGCAGCGCTGGGCATCCCCATCCTCGACGAGGCCGGCTTCGTCGAGTTGTTGGCAACCGGCGAGCGACCCGCCACGTCCTCGGCCGGAACACCCGGCGACGCTCAGACCACGTAGAACTCCCACGAGAACGCACGTGACTGATTGCGAGATTCGTCGATCTTCCAGTAGATCACGGTCGCGGTGTGTAGCCCGGTCGAGAACGATTCGATCACGTTGCCGGGCTGCGGTTCGAACGTGAGCGTGAAGTTGCCCTGCTCGAAGACAGTCCCCGGCGCAAGCGTCTCCTGTTCGGCCTGATCGCCGGCGAAGGGGTCGCCTGCGAGCGGGACGCTGGTGGCGCCGACCAGCGTGGTCGAAGTCTGCGGATCGAACGGATCGTCGCTGTTGAGGCTGACGACGGCGGGCTCGATCCCGTCGATCACCAACACACCGGTGTACCCAATGATCAGATCGACGAACACCCGAGTTTGCTGGGGGATCTGCGTGGCCCCGCGGATCGGATCGATCGACTCCACTTCGTCAGGTAGTCGCTGCTGTTCGCGCCCGGTGACCGAGGCGCCGACGCCGGCCACGACCAACACGATGCCGGCCGCAATACCGAGGCTTGCCAGAAGCAACTTCACGTCGAATCGGCGGCGCGGCACACGGCAGTCTCTCCGTTTCTTCGGCGAATTCCACTCGGTGTGACGACCCGCCCAACTGGGGGTGGCGCGCCGGCCGACGAGAGGGGAGGGGATAACGTCGTGGTTCCGATGAGTGAGCGCGACACAACCGTGAGTGGTTCCGGGGCTGAGGGTGGTAACGCCGCGACAGATGCCGCGACCGATGCCGCGACCGATGCCGCGACAGATGCCGCGACCGATGCCGCGACCGATGCCGCGACCGATGCCGCGCCCGATGCCGCGAC
>JANOKQ010000584.1:0-8593 GCA_031419375.1 Acidimicrobiaceae bacterium | reverse complement strand
AGGTGCGGGTTGGCCAGCAGCAGACCGCCGCCGCCGGCGCTGAGATCGGAACCGATCGCCCATCCGTTGCTGCCCAGTGAAGTCGTCGTCGGCACCGTTGGCAGGATGCTGGTCGTGTCCGGCACCGTGGTTGGCGCCACGGTGGTCGTGTCGGCGGCGACGATGGTGGCGGCGGAGATGTCGATCAGGGGCGGCGAGCCGTCGGGCGGCTTGGCGTTGGCGATCGGCTGCAGCAGTACCCCGCTCGACGCAAACAGGGTGACGTCGTTGAGGTAGGCGAACAGGTCGGTGGTGGTGATCGGCTGCACCCACGGCTCGCCAGCGCACCATCCCGACGGGGTGTGCTCTGCGACTTGGGCGTTAAACCCGGCGACGTAGCCGTCGATTACGTCGACTACTCGCACGGATGCCCCAGCGAAGCGCTCGTCGGCGTCCTCGTGCAGGCCGAGGTGGCGGTAGGCGTAGTCGGAGGTGAGGTTGGCATCGTCGTCGCCGGGGCCGAACCAGCGGGCCCGCTCGCCGCGCACCTTGATCACCTGATCGATCAGCGTGCAGGCGCGGTCTTCGGCGAACGCATAGCCCTGGCCGAATCCGTGGCCGCCCCAATCGTCGGCGACGATGTGTGGGATGCCGTACTCGGTGCGCGTGATCGTCGCCCGGTACAGGTTCTCGGCAACGGTGGTCGTCGTCGATGGGGCCGCCGTCGTGGTGGTGGTCGCCGCCGGGAGCGTGGTGGCGGGGAGCGTTGTTGTTGCTGTCGTTGTCGGTGCCGCGTCGGAACCGCCGGTGCATCCGGCGACGATCGTCATCGCCGCGATCACCCCAGCTATGCGAATCGAACGGGGTGAACGGGAACCGTGAGGGACATGGCGGTGTCGGCTGGACTTCATGATCATCGGGGGATCCGTTCTCGCTCTCGGCGGAGAGCTCGCTCCGTCCACCGTATTCCGTCGAAGGATGAGGTTTACGTGAGGGCGCAAACCGACAGTCGGCCTGATCGCTCACGCAAATGTGAAGTTCACCAGCGGCGCGCGGGGCAGCTGCGCGTGTGTCAGGCCGAGGCGACGAAGGCGCGCACTGCGCGGCACAACGTGTCGCGGTCGGTGTCGAGGGTGGCGACGTGGCCGCCGTGGTGCAGGGTGAGCCGCTGCACCGAACCGCTGAGCGCGGCGGCGACCAGATCCGAGCTGGCGGGGTCGACCACGTCGTCGTTCGCGCTGGTGACGATCAGCACGGGCGCGGTGACCGAGCCGAGATTGAGTGCGGCGATGCCCTGATGCATCGACAGCAGCGCGGTCAGCGGCACCCGTTCGAGGGCGAACTCGCCGACCGTGGACGGGCCGACGTCGAGCCATTCGTGACCGCGGGAGATGCGCCATTCCAAGCCGTCGATCGCGTCGGGGTCGGCTGCCAGTGGGTTGATCGCGACGACGCCACGGCAGCGCCCCTGCGCCGCCAACGTCAACGCGACCATCGCCCCCATCGACTGGCCAACCACCACATCGGCCGGCCAGCCCGCCGCCGCGTCGACCCAGTCCTGCCAGCCGACACCGACCAACTCATCTGGCAACCCTCCGTGGCCCGGCAACGTCGGCGCAAGCACCTCGTGGTCGTCGGCGTTCAGCGTGCCGACCACGGGCCACATCGTCGCTCCGCTGCCGCCGAGGCCGTGCAGGCACAGGACCCTGGCCATCAGCCGAGGGCGGTGATGAGATCGCGCGCGAGATCGGCCGGGTCTTCGAGACCGACCGAGATCCGTAACATGCCATCGGTCACGCCGATGAGCGCCGCCTCGTCTGGGGTGAGGCTGGCGTGGGTGGTGGTGGCCGGATGGCAGACCAGTGTTTCGGGCCCGCCGAGTGAGGTGGCCACCCGCAACAGCCGCACCTTCGACAAGAACTGTCGCACCGCCTCCGTTCCGCCACCGAGCTCGATCGAGAACACGGTGCCGCCGTGGCGCATCTGCCGTTTGGCCAGCTCGGCCTGCGGGTGGCTCGACAACCCGGGGTAGTGCACCGCCGAGACTGCCGGATGATCGAGCAACGTGTCGGCCATGAACAGCGCGCTACCGGCCTGATGGGCTGTGCGTACCGCAAGCGTGCGGATGCCGCGCAGGCCGTTGAGCGCATCGAACGGTGACGGTGTGGCACCGTGTAGCACCGAGTACGACCAGATCGAATCGATCAGTTCTTTCTCGCCGGAGATCACCCCGAGGGTTGCGTCGTTGTGGCCGGCGATCCCCTTTGTGGCCGAGTGCAGGCTGAGGTGCACGCCATGATCGAGCGGTCGTTGCCCGAGTGGAGTGGCGAGCGTGGAATCGACCACCACGATCGGCCCGCGGAGTGCGCCGAGCTCGTCGAGGTCGACCAGGTCGAGACGCGGGTTCGACGGTGTTTCGGCCAGCACCATCATGGTCTTTCCGGGGCGCACCGCAGCAGCAAACGCCCCCGGCTCGGTTCCGTCGACCAGGGTGGTCTCGATGCCGAGGCGGGCGCACGGTCCCTGCAAGAACGCGAGCGTGCCGGCGTAGAGCTGGCGCTGTGCGACCACATGATCGCCGGCCGAGCAGATCGCCAGGATCACGGTCGACACGGCCCCCATGCCCGACGCGAACGCCAGCGAATCCTCGGCACCCTCGAGCGCGGCGATGGCCTCTTCGAACGAACGCACGGTGGGGTTGGCGTAGCGGCTGTAGAACTCTCCCATCCGCAACCCGGTGGCCCGCCGCCGCGCATCGTCGAATCCGGCCGATTCCCACGTGGTCGAAGCCCACAGCGCCGGTGCCAGCGACGTCGAGGCGGAGTCGCGCCCGGCCACGATGGCGATGGTGGCTGGCTGGTTCTCCTCGGTCATCGGGACAACGTTACGGCACGGGGGCCACACGACGCCGATCCTTTGCCCCTGAGGGTCCGCGTCGTTGCCAGGCGTACAGTTGTCGGGATGAGCGTTGACCTCGGAGAGCTGTACCGAAATGCGCGATTGCGGATTGGCGACCTCGTTGCCGGCGATGTCGGCGCGGTTCGTGTTCCGGCGACGCCGTTGTGGGATGTTCACGACGTGCTCGCCCACCTGAGTGGCATAGTCGACGATGTGCGCGACGGCAACATGGAGGGCGCGACAACCGATCCGTGGACGGCGGCACAGGTAGAGCGGGGGCGGTCGCGCTCGGTTGCTGAACTCGTCGAGCGGTGGGCCGACGGTGCGCCGCTGATCGAAGGCTTTCTGTCATCACCGGACGGGATCACCGCCTACCGGGCGGTGTTCGACGTGCACACCCACGAAGCCGACCTGCTCAACGCCCTGGGCAAGCCGGCGCGTCTGCCGGAGGAGTTCCTCGAGTGGATGGACCCGATGATGACGACGGGTTTCGCCGAGCGGGTTGCCGAAGCCGGACTGCCGCCGGTCACCGTCAACGCCTCAGCGATGGAACGATTCCGTTCTCAACTCGGACGGCGCACCATCAATGAGGTCGTCGCGTACGACTGGTCGAGCGACCCCACCGCGTACCTCGACAGCTGGTTCGTATTCGGCCGCGCCGAGCACTCGCTCAACGAGGTATGACCGACATGTCCGAGATCGCCACGATCACCACTACCGAGCAACGCCAGCAGTTCGCCGACGACGGAGTGACCGTCCTGCGCGGAGCGTTCGATGACACATGGATCGAGCGGCTCCGGGCGGCAACCGATCGGGCCATGGCACAGCGGGGCGAATTGACCCGCGAGTACGACACGAACGAGGGCGGCCGGTTTCATGCCACGACGTTCCTGTGGCTGAGCGACCCTGACGTCGAGGCGTTCGTGCGCGAGTCCCCAGCGGCGCAGATCTCCGCCGAACTGATGGACTCGGCGACGTGCTCGTTCTTCTTCGACCACCTGCTCGTCAAGGAACCCGGCACCGAGAACCCGACCCCGTGGCACCAGGATCTGCCCTACTGGCCGGTGAACGGCACGCAGATCTGCTCGCTCTGGTTTGCGTTAGATCCGGTGACCACCGACAACGGCGGCGTGCGATACGTCGCCGGCTCGCACAGGTGGACCGAGTGGTTTCGGGCGCAGAGCTTCGGCGGCAGCGACAAGTACAGCGACCTGTCGATGCCGAAACCGCCCGACCCGGACGCCGACCCTGACCGCTACCGGGTCGTGGCGTTCGATCTCGAACCGGGCGACGTCGTCGCCCATCACGTGATGACCTTGCACGGTGCGCCGGGCAACGCACACTCGAGTGCCCGCCGTCGGGGCTTGTCGACGAGGTGGTGCGGCGACGACGCCGTCTACGACCCGCGCGACAAGACCATGCCGCTCCCGTTCGATCCCGGGATCGCCGCCGGTGAGCCGATGCGAGCCGCCCAGCTACCGCTGATCTTCACCACAGCTGCGGGGCTGTCGTGAGCCCGCCCTTCATCGGTGGTGCGCCCCGAACCGGGCATCCCGTCGGCACGTGAAGCGAATGTGGTATGACTTCGGTACCGGACTGGGATACCATTGCATCCCATGAGCACGCAGATTGCAGTCCGCCTGGCCGACGAGATCGTCGCCTTCATCGATGAGCAGGTACGTTCCGGGAAGGCACCGAGCCGCGCAGCTGTCGTGAGTCGCGCAATCGCTCGCGATCTGCGACGTGAACGCGCTGAGCACGACCTCATCGTTCTGATGTCCGAGCGACATTCCGATCATCACCGCGAGATGAGCGAACTCGCTGCTGTTGCGTCTCGAACACCGCTCGACCTCGACTGATGCGACCGATCCACATCGCTGATCTGGACAAGCCTCGCCCCGTCGTCGTCCTGACCCGTCAGGTGGCCCGGGCCGTGCTCGTCAACGTGACCGTCGCCCCGATTACATCGCGGATACGCGGGATTGCAGTGGAGGTGCTCGTCGGGCCGGAGAACGGCCTCGAGCAAACCTCGGTCGTGAACTGCGACAACATTCAGACGATTCCCGTCGCTGCGCTCGGTCGTCAGATCGGTGGTTTGCTGCACGACCAGGAGCCGGCCCTGACCGAAGCGATACTGGCTGCCTACGACCTCGCCTGACGGTCCAGTATCCGGTCAGCGCGGGCCGCGCAGTAGCGATCCCGGCAGTTCGCCAGTGAACTCGTCGTCGGCGACGATCTGCACACCGTGCACGAAGGTGGCTCGGTAGCCCGACGCCCGCTGCACCAGACGGCGCCCTTGGGCGGGGAGGTCGAATGCCATCCTCGGCACCCCGAAGCGCAGTGCCTCGTAGTCGATCATGTTGAGATCGGCGCGCATCCCCGGCCACACCACACCTCGGTCGCGCAATCCGTACAACGACGCGGTCTGCTGGGTCTGGCGGTGAACCACGTACTCGAGCGGCAGCTTCGGGCCGCGGGTGCGGTCACGGGTCCAGTGGGTGAGCATGAACGTCGGCGTGCCGCCGTCGCAGATCGCCCCGCAATGCGCTCCGGCATCGCTGAGACCCATGCGCGTCTGAGGGTGCGCGGTCGCTTCATAGGTCATCGACAGGTCGCCGTAGGCGTAGTTGAAGAACGGCGCGTAGATCATCCCGTTGCCGCCGTCGGCGGTCAACTGGTCGAGGATCAGCTCCATCGGCGGCTGCCTGCGCCGCGCTGCGAGCGCAGCGACCGACTGGTGGGCAGACGGCTCGTAGTCGATGTTCCCACCGACGACCGGCCACATGGCGCTCAGGTTGTGCATCACCACCTTGGCGAACAGGCCGCCGTCGTCGGGCACGTCGTGCACGATCCGGTGCCGCCGTTCAGGTTCCGCGAGGCGAGCCAGCCGTTCGGTCATCGGCAGGTCGGCGACCTCGGCGTAGGCAGGGTGGAACAGCAGCGGATGGACGCTGCCGTGCAGGCAATACAGGATGCCGATCGTGCGGCCGGCAACCTGGGCGACGATCGGCAGGCCATCGGCATGCGCCACCTCGAGCAGGCCGAGCACGTCGCGCCACACCTCGGGAGCGGAGTTCGGCTGGTTGAGATTGACGCTCACCGGTTGACCGGTCAGGGCCGCCAGCTCGCGCATCCACGGCCACTCGGCGACCGGCACCAATGCGTGATCGGGGGCGAACTGGAACACTCCGTGGCCCGCGTCGCGGATCGCCTGGCCGATGCCGAGCAGTTCACGCGCCTCCGCCGAGGTGCCGGGCACCAGTTCGCCGTCCTTGGACCGGTGCAGCGGTGTGCGGCTGGTGGAAAACCCAAGTGCCCCGGCGCGCAACGCCTCGCCGACGAGCGCCGCCATCTCCGTGATGTCCGCGTCGGATGCAGTTTCGTTGGCCGCGCCGCGTTCGCCCATCACGAACGCGCGCAGCGGGCCGTGAGCGATCTGCGAGCCGACGTCGATCGCCAGCGGTTTGGCTGCCAGTGCGTCGAGGTACTCGGGGTAGCTGGTCCAGTCCCATGTGATCCCCTCGACCATTGCGCTGCCGGGGATGTCCTCCACGCCTTCCATCAGCGCAATCAGCCAGTCGTGGCGGTCGGCCGCAGCGGGCGCGAACCCGACACCGCAGTTGCCCATCACCACCGTGGTCACCCCGTGCCAGCTCGATGGTGTGAGCCACGGATCCCAGGTGGCCTGGGCGTCGTAGTGGGTGTGGATGTCGACGAAGCCGGGCGTCACCAGCAGCCCGTCGGCATCGATGCTGCGCCGTGCCAGGGCGTTGGTGCCGGCCGGCTCGACCGCGCTGATCAAGCCATCGGTGACGGCGACGTCCGCGTGACGAGCGGCCGCGCCAGTGCCGTCGACGACGAGACCGTTGCGGATGACGAGGTCATGCACGCGTGCAGTCTCGCGCTCTCGCGGCCGGGTGTCAGGAGCCCGGTGTCAGGCTCCGGGGATCCGGATCAGGAGCAACTGGCCGCCCTCGCGCTTGTAGGTGAAGTCGGGGTTGCCGTCGGGGCCGGTGGTGTTTGGCAGTGTGGCGCTGGGGCCGAAGTTGTCGGCCCCGGGGGCCTTCTCGACCCACAACGTGTGCGCCTGTACATCAACCAGGAACGCGCCCGGCCCGAACACAGCCGAGGCATCGACGATACCGCTCGACTCCCACGAACCCCAGTTGCCGGCGGGACGGCCGTCGACGTCGGTGGCCCCGCCATCGGCGCTCTGATTCACCTTGGCGACCACCTCGGCACCGGCGACGTTGCCGATCGGCACCCGCCACAACCGGCCCGTGGTGGCGGCCGGGTCGGTGGAGCCCGCCGGGAACTGCTGGCCGCTGCCCGGATCCTCGGTGACGAGCAGGCTCTTGTCCGTGGTCTCCAAGTTGTCGGGCTGGTGGATCTCGCCGAGCGTCTTGACCCGGTTGTCGTCGCCCTCGACGAAGATCGACAGCGACGTCACCTTGGTTGGATCCGACGGGTCGAGCACCATCTTCCAGATTCGCCCGTTGGTCGAACGGCCGGCCTGGGAGGGGCCTGCCGAACCGCGACCCGAGTCGGCCAGGTACACGGTGTTCCCCATCGCCGGACGCTTGTCGTAGGCCATGTCTTCGATGCGCACGAACTGGAACACACCATTGGCATCGCCCCACTTCTCGAGCACCCATTGCGGCCCGTCGACGGGAACCCCGAATGCGTCAGCGGTGAACTCGGCGGCTGTCGGCGCGGGGTAGCCCTTGTCGGCGGCGACGAGGTCTCGCCCGGTGCCGTTCAGCTTGCCGGTGGCGATGTCGCGCGGTACCTCGATGAAGTGGCCCGAAATCGACGAGGCGTTGCCGGGGACGAAGTCGTAGTAGTCGTCGAAGCCGGCGGTGTCCGATACGAACGCCCACATCGTGCCGCGGTCTTTCAGCACTGCGTTGGCGTCTTTGGCGATGTAGGAGTACAGCTGCGACTGCGCCGGGTTGCTCAGGAAGGTGTCGTCACCGGAGAGCATGACCACCTGCTCGTAGCCGGGGATAGCCAGGTTGTTTTCGTGGTTGTGGCGACCCATTCCCCAGATCGGCGTTTGCTTTCCGGTCTTGACGTCATACGCCACGACGACTCCGGATTGGCGTGCTCCCGCGGCGCCCTGCGCGGACGGCCAGGGAGTCCCGGAGGTGTTGATCCACTCGACGGCCTCCTCGTTCGTGAAGAGGATCGGCCGGTTGAAACCCTCCTTCTCGGTGGCCAGGTAACTGGAGCAGAAGCGCTGATAGCCGAGCTCGGTGCCGATCACGATCTCGGCTTCCTCGACCGAGATGACACCGTCGTCGAAGTCGAGCGACAGCTTCGACACCTCGGAGTTGTTGAAGTCGTTCTCGCCGTTGGCTGCGGTCGGGTTTTGTGGGTTGTACGGGAACGGCACCGTGGACGTCTCGTGGTTGACGTACACGTCGACGTGGTTGCCGTTGCCCTTCGCATCGAGGGCGATGCCATCGGGCACTGCCTCGAAGCGGTAGCCGCCCTCCAGTGTGTCGCCGACAGTGATGATCGGCGAGATGGTCACGTCGCCACGGCTGCCGAGATCGAGCATCGAAGGCTGGGCGGTGACGAACTCGCTGTCATCGTCGGCCACGGTCAGTCCCTCCGGCACCGCAACCATCGCCGCGATGAGTCCGACGATTCCGAGCACTTTGAACTTCTTCATGGGATCCCCTCCCGAAGTATCAGCAGCCCACCACGCTGG
>JANOKQ010000583.1:0-2841 GCA_031419375.1 Acidimicrobiaceae bacterium | reverse complement strand
AAATGTGATGCCGCGGTCGTGATTTCTCATTGCATTTTCGACGTCGCCGTGTTCTCGTCCGCCCTTTGTCGCCCTCGCCGACTTTGGCGCCCATCCGAGAGCCGAAGAGCAAGGTCTTGGGAGTCGCCCGGCGACATTCTGCGGCCACGAGAAAGTCGTGGAAGCGGGCACGTTGGTGAAGCGCGTTGAAGGACTGTTGGGCAGCCTCGGTCACGGGGCGCACAAGGTCGCGCGCCAGCAGTTGCTCCGCCCGCCAACTGCGCGCCCCCGGACGGCCCGTGAGGTGCGGTGCGTGAGAGCGCCTCCCAAACGCATTGCGATCACACCGTCGGGGTTCCGGCGACGGAAGGTCCCGTTGGTCGAGAGTGATCGAATGAGAAAGGTCCGTCCCTCGGACTTGGCGTGGTTGCTGGCGTCGTGTTCGGTCAGTGTTGCGATGGCGTGCTTGCGTGGAGCACGAGGTTGTCGACGGCGATTTCGATGGAGGAGTTGTGGTGTGCTTTGGCCCGGTACATGGCTGCGTCGGCCCGGTTGAGAAGGGTGGAGGGGGTGTCGCCGGGTTGACTGATCGCGATCCCTATGCTCGCGCCGTGTCGGGTGGCAACGTTGGCTGTACAGGGGAAGTCGATGATCGCGTTTCGGATGCGGGTCGCGACGGCCACTGCTTGTGCTGCGCCGGTGACTGGGTCGAGAACGATGACGAACTCGTCGCCGCCGATCCGGGCCGCAGTGTCGCCTTGTCGCATTGTCTCGTGGAGTCGAGCTGCGACTGTGATGAGCGATGCGTCCCCGGCGGCGTGACCGAGGGTGTCGTTGATGTTCTTGAAACCGTCGAGGTCGATGAAGCACAGTCCGATGCGGTCGTTTCTGCGCCGACTGCGGGCGAGTGCTTGGCCGAGTGTGGTGTGGAGTAGCCGCCGGTTGGGGAGGTCGGTGTGGGTGTCGTGGAGGGCCTGGTGGGCGAGTTGTTCGTTGAGACGGACCCTGTCGGTGCAGTCGCGGGATGTGATCACGACCCCTCCGACGCTGGATTCGCCAAGAAGGTTGACTCCGATGCATTCCAGATGGCGCCAGTCGCCGGTGTACGACTTGACTCGGACCGAGAATGGTTCGGTGCCGCGGGTGCCGTGGATGAGCGCTTCGAGTTCGTCGGCGGCGGCCGCGAGGTCGTCGGGATGGACGAGTCCGAGAATTCCGTTGGGGTGGCGGTAGCCGTCGGGGTAGCCGAGGATACGTTCGCTCGATGGGCTCGCGTAGAGCACTTGACCGGCGGCGTCGATGACAGTGATGATGTCATTGGCGTTGCGGAATAGATGGTCGAATCGGGACAGTTCGAACACCAGTCGGCGTCTCTCGGTGACGTCGAAGGTGGCCGCGATCGCGAGCGGCTGGTCCGGGTCCGGAATCACAGCGAGGTGGGTGTTGACCCAGATTTCGGATCCGTCTGGTCTGAGCACGCGCTGGTCGAGTTCGGCTCCGGTTTGTTCACCGGATCGAAGTTGTTGGCCAATGCCGGTGGCTTCAGGTCGGTCGTCCGGGTTGAGCAAGCTGACGATGTCGGTGCCGACTAGGTCCTGCGGATGGCGGCCGGCTTGTTGTGCGAATGTCTTGTTGCAGCGCAGGATCGATCCGTTCGAGTCGAGGATGGCAAGGCCGACGGGCGCCGTTTCGAGGGTGGCGTCGAGCAGTCGACGAGCGCGAAACTCGTCGGTGACATCCGAAAATGCGATCACGAGTCCTCCGGCACCGTCGGCGTTGGGGATGCACGAGAGCCGGATCAGGATCCGCAGCCCGTCCCGGCGACGCCACCCGACTATCTCGCCAAGGACCGCTTCGCCCGACACCGTGGCCCGTACCAGTGGCCGCCGGTTAGGGGCGAGAACGTATCCATCTTCGTCGTAGGACTCCCATTGCGAGCTCCGCCACAACTCGGTCAGCTCAGCTGCCGTATATCCAAGAAGTCGTTCGGCAGCAGGATTGATCCGGTGAATCGTGCCCGACCGATCGGCGAAAATGACGCCCTGCTCGAGCGCGTCGAGCGACAGCCTTGCCGTTTCCTCGCTGCGTCGTAACGCCTCCTCCAGCGCTCGTTTCTGGCTGGCTTCGCCGATCTCCGCAGCGTCGTCGACGAACCTCGTCACCACGCGAGTTGTGAGGTGGTGCTGCAACATCGCCCCCTCGGCCAGGACGTCGGGAATCGATGGATGAGCCGTTTCGGTACGTGTCAAACCATCGACCGGTGTGAGAGTGCGCTCTGTGGCGCGTCGAAACTCGTCCTCGACCAAGGCGACGTGACCGACCGCACGGCGGTGCACGTGGTCCAGCCTCCGCGATCGATGGTCGATCACGGACAACGTTCCCACCGGCATCTCGTCCCGCGGTCGAATCGTTCGCTCGCGAGAGTTATCCACCGGACGGGATGCCCGAACAGCCTCCAAGGATGGTTCGTCGTCGACATGACAACAAGCGCAGCACTCGCCAAGGTATCGACACGCGTTGACGAGACCTTGAGACAGGCTCGTTCAAGCGCCCGTCAAAACAGGCGGATGCCTTGAGGCTTTGCTGCTGTGGCGGCCCCGCCGGTGAGGACGACTGTGGTCGACGCCGGTATCGATGTTGCTGCGAGCGTTCGCTGAACGTGATGATGATGGTGTCGCCGGCGAGGCTGATCCCGGCGTTCGCTCACCTCAGTACTCCTTGGACTCTCACGGACTGCGCTCCGGTCTGGTTCACAACACCGTGCCTGGTCCGGCACCTGTCAGCACGCCTTGTTGCTGGACGGCGTCACCGTTGACGATCGTGGTCCGGACGCCGCCTGCCGGTCGGCGCAACCGTCCCGTT
>JANOKQ010000582.1:0-3602 GCA_031419375.1 Acidimicrobiaceae bacterium | reverse complement strand
GAGTGGCTGAGGTTCTGATTCTCGATGCGGTTCGCACTGCGATTGGCCGACGCAACGGCACGCTCGCCCGGATGCACGCCAACGACGTACTCGGCACCGTGCAGCGGGCGATCGTCGAGCGCACCGGGATCGACCCGCTGAGCATCGATCAGGTTGTCGGCGGCTGCGTGCAGCAGGTCGGCGCGCAGAGCGCCAACGTGGCCCGCAACGCGTGGCTGGCGATGCGCCTCCCCCAGGAGGTGCCGGCGGCAACGGTGAACTCGCAGTGCGGCTCGTCGCAGGAGGCGAACATGGTCGCCCATGCGCTCGTCGGCAGCGGGCTGGCGGGTGTGGCCGTCTCGTGCGGGGTGGAGATGATGTCGTCGGTGCCGTTCGGGGCGATGGGGGCCAACGGCGCATTCGGGATGCCACGCGAAGGCACCTATGCCGATGTGTACGAGGCAACCTCGCAGTTCGATGGTGCCGAACGGATCGCCGCCAAGTGGGGGATCACACGCGAGCAGGCCGACTTGCTCGGCGTCGAGTCGCAGCGGCGGGCTGCAGCTGCATGGGCCGAGGACCGGTTCGACGGCCAGATCGCCCCGCTCGATGTCCCCCAGTTCGACGACGATGGTGGACCTGCCGGGACACTGACGTTCGTGCGCGACGAGTGCCTTCGCCCGACCACACTGGAGGGGTTAGCGGGGCTGCGGACCAACCACCCAGACGGTGTTCACACCGCGGCCACCTCATCCCAGATCTGCGACGGGGCGGGCGCGTTGCTGCTCGCATCACCAGAGCGGGCGGCGTCGCTCGGGCTGAAGCCGCGGGCGCGAATCGTCGACTCGGTGCTCGTCGGTTGCGACCCCGAGTTGATGTTGGAGGGCCCGATCCCGGCTACCCGTAAGTTGTTCGAACGAACCGGTCTGTCGATGGCCGACATCGACGTGTTCGAGATCAATGAGGCGTTCGCCTCCGTGGTGCTGGCGTGGCAGCTCGAAATGGACGCGGACATGACGAAGGTCAATCCGAATGGCGGAGCGATCGCTGTCGGTCATCCCCTCGGAGGATCGGGGGTCATTTTGTTGACCCGCGCCCTGTACGAACTGGAACGGACCGGCGGCCGGTTCGCCCTGGTGTCGATGTGCTGCGGCGGAGGCCTCGGCACCGGCACGATCATCGAACGCCTGTAGCAAATCCGTTGGGGCCGTCCGTCAGCGGCGCGACGACATGGTGGCAGCACCCATTCGGGCGATGGTCGGTTCAGACGCGGCGAGATGGGCGGCGGGGTAGCGCGCACCGGTCCCGTCGGCCAAACGGGTCATCATCTGGAAGTTGGCGACAACCGCAGCGGCATCGACCATCACCGCTGCACCAGCGCGGGCGACCAGCGCATGACGAGCGGCGTCGAGTTCGGTCACGTCACCAGCCAACACGGCTGCCGCGGTGGCGAAGCGGAGCAGTTCCGCACCGAGGGGGATTCCTACGTCACCATGTCCGCACGAGACCGCGTCGAGGTCGACGTCGACATCGCTGTGATGGCCGCTCCAACTGAGCATGCCGGCGTGCGCGGTCGTTCAATAGAAGCACTCACGCAACTGCGAGACCCGCGTCGCAACCAACTCCATCTGCGGACGAGACAACGTGCCGCGCGTCCAGCCGGGATCGACCATCTCGCGGTCTGGGATGTACTGGGCGTCGGCAAGTGCCCACAACCGTTGATGCTCCGCCGGCACCGACGTGAATGCCTGGACCACCGCGGCCGTCTCGTCGGCCGGTGCCGTCACTCGCACCCAGTTGAGCGCCGCCTCGACCAGGTCTGGTGGTGTCGATCGCGACGGATCGCCGTCGATGGGCTCCGGCACAGCCCACGCGGGTAAACCGGCGGACCGGCGGAAGGCGACAACGGCCGCAACGGTGCAGGCGATGCCGACGATCTCCACGTACGAAAGATCGCCGAGTTCGCCTCGAACACGCTCGTACCATTCCTGCGACAACGTGGCGGCATGGGCTGCCACCCGGTAGATCGCGTCGTGGGCGCCCGGCGGAGCAACTGGATCGGCGGGCAACCACCCGTCGACAGTCGAGGGCGCAATCCACGGCGCGAGCGGGTGCACAGCGGTGATCGCTGTCAGCGCGGTGGCCGCCAGCGCGACCCGTTGAGGCCCAGTCCACCACGTCCCCGGACCGCCCAACGCAGACCACGCCCGACGCTGCGCAGCAGCGAGATCAGAGCGCACATCCACGCCGCGACCGTACCCCGAATCACACCCGCCTCACCGCCCGGACACCCCTCTGATCAACCACGCCCTATCACCACGCTGCCTCCGCCTCCGGGCCCCCGTGGAGCAGCGGGGTGTCGAGAAATGCACCGTGGCGGTGGCATTGTCGACACGCTGCGGGGCCGAATGGCGCGGACCTGGGCGCGGACTGGAGGCAGATCGGTGGCTCGAGATTGGGGAAGGAATGGGTACTGGGTAGCATCGCTGTCGAAGTACAACCCGACACCGGACCACCGAAGGCTTCGATCCGTTCATCAGCACTGCACCACCGAAGTTGCAGTGCGCCCAGTCATCGAGGAGGCCTCGTGCTCAGCGCACTCGCCAGTTTGATCCCCACCGCCGCGTCTGCGGCAGACGACAAATTCGTCAGCTTCACCACCCCGTTGTGGGTGTGGTGTGCCTTGGTCGGGGCGATCATCGCGCTGCTCGTGGCCGACCTGCTGCTCGTGCACCGCACCGCACATGTCATCACGATCAAGGAAGCGACGATCGAATCGGCCGTGTGGATCTCGATCGGGCTGTTGTTCGGGGTGATCATGATCGTCTGGCAGGGCGGCCAGGCCGGAGGCGAGTACTACGCCGGCTTCCTGATCGAAAAGAGTCTCTCGGTCGACAACGTATTCGTGTGGGCGGTGATCCTCTCCTTCTTCCGGGTGCCGCGCGAGTACCAGTTCCGCGTGCTGTTCTGGGGCATCTTCGGGGCGCTCGTGCTCCGTGCGATCTTCATCTTCGCCGGTGTGACCCTGATCGAACGCTTCGAGTGGATCCTGTACGTGTTCGGCGTGTTCTTGCTGTACACCGCGGTCAAGATCGCCCGCCACGACGAATCGGAGCAGGTGGACTACAGCAAGAACATCGCCATGCGCCTCGTGCAACGGCTGGTACCCACCACCGATACCTACGATGGGCAGAAGCTGTTCACCAAGGTGAACGCGAAACGGGTCGCAACACCGTTGTTCACCGTGTTGATCCTGATCGAGGCAACCGATGTGGTGTTCGCCGTCGACTCCGTACCGGCGATTCTGGCCGTCAGCCGTGAGCCGTTCATCGTGTTCGCCTCCAACGCGTTCGCGATACTCGGCCTTCGTTCGCTGTACTTTCTGCTCGGCGGGATGCAGGGCAAGTTCCGCTACCTCAACGTGGGTCTCGGCGTAATCTTGGCCTTTGTCGGGATCAAGATGCTGCTGATCGGCGAACCGTTCGAAGTCCATCTGCCGACGTTCGTCTCACTCGGCTTCATCGCCGTCGTGCTCACCGTCGCGGTGCTGGCATCGCTGGCCGCCGATCGACGTGATCACGATCGCGATCCCGATCACGAGCGCACGTCCGTATGAACTCGAT
>JANOKQ010000581.1:0-2912 GCA_031419375.1 Acidimicrobiaceae bacterium | reverse complement strand
GGCCGCCAACACCAGGTCGAGGAAATCCCAATCCTGGACTTCGTGGATTATCCCGACGCGGTTCCGCCGATCACCTGCGAGTTCAGTCTTGTGGAGCCTCCCGATCGACGCGTCGCCGCCCTCCTCGGGAGAGTGCGACCTGATGGCACAAGTTCAACTCTGGAACTCCTGCTTCGCCTGGAAACCTGAGGCCACCGGCGCCATGTCACAGTCTCCGGTGCGAGGGATCAGAACTGCCGCTCGGTGCGCTGTGGCCGACGAGAGGGACTCGAACCCATGTGGCCATCGCCGTCTCCGCTGAGCGAGGAGCCCATCACCGACTCTGGCAACCTTCCGTTGCCGGAGGGTGGAGGAATCGAACCCCCCACGGCGCGTGCTGTCCCCGGTTTCAAGACCGGTCGCCGACCATTCAGCGGCACCCTCCAAGTGGGTGCGCGCAAGCACCCGTCAGAAGCTGTTCGATCGACCGGGCCGTGAGGTGTGGGGCACGTCAGCGACAACCCACGACGGTAGCGCCTCGCGTCATGGCCGAGCTTGCGTATATCTGCCGATCGGGGTGCTCGACATCAGGGCATTCGGAGCCCGTTGCTCGGGTTCTGCTCGACCCGCGGCCGACCGCCCGACGAGCACAATCGCGACCGCCAGTTCTCCAGAGAGCGGCCCACGGGCATCGAGCCGGTGTGCCGTGCCAGCGGGGCACGACGCTCACCAGGGAATGGTCTCGCCTCGCCAGTTGATGACGGCGCTCGGCGGGTTCGCAGTCGCCCCAGTCGTGAGCACGTGGACGATCCCAGCGGCCGACTCCTCGACGGCGATGGCGGCATCAGCGCCACCGCCGTCGGTTCGGACCCAGCCCGGGTGCACGGCGATGGCCCTGACACCGGCAGGTTCGAGCTCTCTGGCCAACATCGCCGTCAGCATGTTGAGCCCCGCCTTCGACACGCAGTAGGCGTAGTCGGCGTACCAGTCTCGGGTCCGCGCCGCCGGCGTGATAGCGGCCGTGGCGACTTGGATCGAGCCGAGCTGGGAGGTGATGTTGCACACCGTGGAGCCGCCGGCGGCGACCAGCAGGGGGAGCAGTGCTTTCGTGAACACGTACGGGCCGACGGTGTTGACTCGAAACAGTTCGAACATGGCCTCGGGGGTGGTGCTCATGTAATCGCGGCGCGTCGAGGGCAACGGGCGCGACATGTCCCAGGCGATCCCCGCGTTGTTGATCAACAGGTCCACGGCGTTCACTTGCTTCGACAGTTCACCGGCGCACGCCTCAATGGACGCAGGGTCGCTGAGGTCGAGCGAGACGATGCCAGCCGGCGACAGCGCGCTGAGGGCGGCCGCCTCGGTGGGGTTCCGGCATGCCGCCCAGACCTCGTGGTCACCGGCCATGAGCTCGCGTACGAGTCCCAGACCGATGCCCCGGTTTGCACCAGTGACCACAACTCTCACGATGTTCGCCTCCTCGACGGATGGACCTCGCTCTGCCTACCACGTGGTGCTCAAGATAGCCAAGAAGCCGCCAAGCCCATCGGCGTCTCCCGGCCGACGCTCGTCCGGCTGCTCGACACCGGCGCGATCGCATTCCGTCGAACGCACGGCACGCAGGTTGTTCAAGCCGCTGCAGTCGCCCGACGCGCCGTATCAGCGCCCGATGGACAATCAGCGGGACAACGCCGGCGAGGGCCACGAGCCCGCCTGTCGAGCCGCCGACACGGGCACGGTCGACGGGAAACAGCAACGATGATGGCAAGTGGCACAGCCGACAGCAGCGGAACGAAATCCATGGTTCGCCGAGTGTAGACATCGCACTTGCGCCGCGACCGCAAGCGGCCGAGACCCGGCGGGACACACATGATCTCCCGCCGGAAAGATCGGCCCACCCGTCGTCGGGCACGGTCTTCAGACTCGTAGACGATCAGGGCTAACCCACCACAATAGTTCAGCGACGGTCAGGTGTTCGACGACGGGTTCTGTTCAACTGGACTGCAGATAATAGGAACCACGTGAATCCGACCACCAGCCAAACATTTGGATCCATTCTCGTCCGAATTGTTAAACCCGGTTCGGTCGAGTACGCAGGCCACGTACATGAGAATCGCAGGGGAATTGAAGTAAATGTCTGCTCCCCGAAAAACGAATCGAATTTTGGATGATCGCAAGAACCGGAACCCAGGTAAAGACGTTGCCAAACCCAGAGCCCTACTGTAAGTATAGTAAAGATTGAGCCCAGCAAACTAATCCACGACAGAGGCCGACGCAAACGACTTGCGCTAAGTACTCTCATGTCGGATAATCCGTAGACTTGCTTGCCAGTCCACCACCTATACAACCGTTCATGGAAAGGCAATGGCGATCCACGACGCACCCCCCGCCTGAGTTCAAGGCCTCGATGAGAATGGCGGCACTCCATCCGTCATTCTTTCCTCCAATTTTAGCCATTTGTTCGACCATCGCGCCTACGAAGTTGTTCTGCATAGGTGTACGACCACGCCGGCGTCCCGGCACCATCAACACTGTTCTGACCGATCGAATCGACCACCGACGTGATCGTCCAACCATTCGGTGCGGGCATCACTCGATGAGCCCACCCGGCTGATCGACTCGCTGATCGACTCGCTGGTTGTCGGCGGCGGTGTGGTCGCGTTCGTCCGTTGGACGTGGCAGACGAGCCCAGAACGCGCCGGCCAGTAGGCCAATGCCAAGACCAGTCAGATGCCCGATCCACGAGACACTGGCGACGACCTGATCCAACGCGAGTTGCACGGCCACGATGACGAGCAGCCAGCGCAAGGCCCGGTCGAGCACCTTGCTGTTGGTGGTGCGCCGCTGGGTCGCGATGATGGCGATGCCTGCACCGAGCAAACCAAGCACCCCGCCCGACGCTCCGACAGTTAGCAACACGTCGTGTTCAATCA
>JANOKQ010000580.1:0-2596 GCA_031419375.1 Acidimicrobiaceae bacterium | reverse complement strand
CCACCTGATCGACGAGGGCATGCACCCGATGCAGATCCTGGCTATCACGTTCACCAACAAGGCCGCCGGCGAGATGCGCGACCGGGTCGCCACGCTGATCGGGCCGATCGCTCGCAGCATGTGGGTGTCAACGTTCCACGCCGCATGCGTGCGCATCCTGCGCGCCAACGCCGACCGGCTCGGGTACCCGCGATCGTTCAGCATCTACGACCAGGCCGACGCCAACCGCCTCACCGGCTATGTCATTCGCGATCTCGGACTCGATTCCAAACGGTTCACCCCGCGCGGGGTGCACGGAATCATCAGCTTGTGGAAGAACGAGCTGATCGACCCCGCCGAGGCCACGGAGCGCGCCAACAACATCTTCGAACGTAAGCAGGCCGAGGTGTACACCGAGTACCAGGCCCGGCTGCTGCGCTCCGGGGCGATGGATTTCGATGATCTACTGGCCAAGACCGTCGAGCTGTTCCGCACCCACCCCGACGTGTTGCACAGCTACCGCAGCCGCTTTCAGCACATCCTCATCGACGAGTACCAAGACACAAACCGGGCCCAGAACGAGTTGGCCGTCCTGCTCGCCAGCGACAGCGGCGAGATTACCGCTGTTGGCGACGAGAACCAATCAATATATGGATTTCGCGGCGCCGACGTGCGCAACATCAATCAGCTCGAGGATTCATTCCCCAGCCTCACCACCATCGTGTTGGATCAGAACTATCGCAGCACGCAGGTGATCCTCGACGCGGCCAATGCGGTCATCTCGCACAACTCGTCCCGCCGCCCGAAGGAGCTGTGGAGCGAGCTGGGCATGGGCGACCGGATCGTCAGCTACCACGCGGCCGACGAACACGACGAGGCCTCGTGGGTGGTGCGCACCATGCACTCCCTGCACGAAAACGATGCCCAGCAGTGGCGCGAGATCGCCGTGTTCTACCGCACCAACGCGCAGGCCCGCGTGGTCGAGGAACAACTGATCCGTGTCGGCGTCCCCTACAAGGTGGTGGGTGGAACGCGTTTCTACGACCGGCGGGAGGTGAAGGACGCGCTTGCCTACCTGCGCGCTGCGTTCAATCCCTCCGACGAGGTGAGCGTCAAGCGGGTGCTCAACACGCCCAAGCGCGGCGTCGGCGACACCAGCGTCGGCAAGCTCGATGCGTACGCTGCAGCCGAGGCGATCAGCTTCACCGATGCGATGCGCCACGCCACCGCGGCAGGGCTGACCGGGCCGGCGGCGCGCGGCGTCGAGTCATTCGTCCGCTTACTCGACGACCTGTCCGGCATGGTCGCGCGGGCCGACGCCGATGCCGAGGACGTCACTGGCGACAGCGGCCCGGTCGGCCCGGCCGACGTGTTGCACACTGCGTTGGAGATGAGCGGGTACTTAGCCGAGCTCGAAGCGGAAGCGTCGGTCGAGGCGAACGGACGAATCGAGAACCTCGGCGAGCTCGTCGGCGCAGCGCGCGAGTTCAGCCGGGTCGACGAGTTCTTGCAGCAGGTGTCACTCGTTGCCGACACCGACGACCTCGACGACGACAACCACGTCGTGTTGATGACGCTTCACTCGGCTAAGGGGCTTGAGTTCCCCAATGTTTTCCTGCTCGGCATGGAAGATGGCGTGTTCCCGCACACCCGTGCCCTCACCGAGCCACGCGAGCTGGAAGAGGAGCGCCGGCTCGCCTATGTGGGGATCACCCGCGCCCAGCGGCGCCTGCACCTCACCCACGCACAGAGCCGCTCGCTGTTCGGTTCGACGCAGTTCAACCCGCCGAGTCGCTTCCTCGCCGAGATCCCTGCCGAGCTACTCGAGACCAAAGGCACCCCCACCGGCCGCAGCGCCTACGGCCGCAACAGTTATCGCGAGCGCAGTGCCGGCCGTCGCGGCACTGATACCGAATCGACTCCCGGTCGGCGCGCCCCGCTGTCGAGTTTCGATCCCGACGACGAAGCGACCGCGCATCGCGAGCGCGTGGTGGACGCGGCGATGCGGGCCGGGCGTTCGCAACCGAGGCCATCGGGCGCCGAAGCGATCGGGTTGCGCACGGGTGACGACGTAAGCCACCCCACCTTCGGCGAGGGCGTGATCGTCGAGGTGCGTGGCGACGGCGACCGGGCCGAGGCCACAATCCGCTTCCGCGAGGTGGGCACCAAGCACCTGTCGCTGGCATGGGCTCCGCTCACCAAACTGTGATGCGCTGGCCGTGATCCGGGTGGGGCGCCCATCCGAGTGTTGAGCGCGTACCCGTCTGCGCGCTCGGCACTCGCATCCCCCTCTCCACACTCGGATGACACGCGTGGACTCGGATGGCACGCCTGGACTCGGATCTCCGGCGGGCTGGGGGCAGACAACCGCCTGCGACGGGGTCAGGCTCGGCGAATCACCCGGAGCGGGAGTTCGCGGGGGCCGCGGATTTGGCCGCGGCTCCATCGGACGGCACCGGGTTCGGCGAGCTCGAACTCGGGGATGCGCTCGACGAAGGTCTCGACGGCGATACGCACTTCGAGGCGGGCCAGGTTCGAGCCGAGGCAGCGGTGGATGCCGAGCCCGAACGCCGCGTGGCGGTTGACCTCGCGGTCGATCAGCACCTCGTCGGCGCGT
>JANOKQ010000579.1:0-12229 GCA_031419375.1 Acidimicrobiaceae bacterium | reverse complement strand
CTTGAGCCACGGCGCTTTCAGATACACGGCATTGACGACGGTGAGGCGCGAGTCGGGGGAGAGTGCGCCCTCGCCGAGCAACTCGGGGATGCGTTCCTCCGTGGCGTTGGACACCCACCCATTGATTGCGTCTCGGGCGCCTTCGGTGTCGCTCACGTAGTCGACCGTGTTCATCGCCGCGCCGTACTCGCCAGCCAGTACGTCGAGGAACGCGGGCTCGAAGGTGGTGCCGGTGTGACCCCACAGTGAGTTCACGATCGAGAGGGTGACGTCGTCGTGAGAGCGGGCATCGAGCGCCGATGACAGGCCGTTGAAGGATGTATGGATCGCGGCCGCATCGTCGATGCCCAGCGTCGACAGCATCTCGTCAAGCGTGGTGCTGCCCGCACCAGCCGTCGTCATCGTCAACGCGATGGCGATGCTCGCCGGTGACATCACCACGTTCTGGCCAGGCCGCTCGGCCGCGATCACCCGGTACACCGCCGTGCCGAACCCGTTCACCGAATCGACCGCGCTCACCGCCAGCCCGGGGTCGCGAACGGTGCGCGAGACGTCGCTGCGCTGCTCGCCAGTCGCCGTGGCGGTGGGCTCGCCACCACCGCAGGCCGCGAGCACAGAAGCGAGCGCAGGCACACCAACAACGGCACCCGACAGCACAAGGAACTGGCGACGTTTCACGTTCCCGCACTCGTCGTGGCAGTCGTGTCAGCCGTGGCCGGCGCCGCATTCGCCGCGCGAAGGTCGATGGATACGGAGGCCCCCACGGTCGGCGCGATGTCGGTCGGGCGGGCCAGGTCGTCGACGGCCAACGTTCGCCCCTCGCAGTCGATGAACTGGCGGGTGCGTTTGATCTGTTCGACGATGCAGCTCGCGTCGCGGTCGGCCGGATAGGCATAGCGCACACGCCAGCCGCGACCCACGACATCGCCGGTGTGATCGAGCACGAGGCTGCGTTCTGCGTCCGCGTCGATCAGTCCCTGGAACAGCAGCGGTCCATCGTCGGCGATCAGCCCAGCGAGATACTCGGTGTTGCCGACGACGAACGTCGGGGGGGCCAAGCGTTCATTGATCCGTTCCGGGTTTCCCGACAGCAACGCGGCAATGCCCCACGTGGCAAGGCCCAACAGCGCGAAGAAAGCGAGCCCGCCGAGCACGGGGATCACCGCACGGCCAAGTGGTGTTGTCGGGCGGAGGCGTTCCAGCACCCGGCCAGTCTGGCCGCTGCGGTCGCTCCCTCCAACGCGCCGGTTGGCCACAACGGCCATGGCGCGAATAGGGTCAACGATTTGTGAACCGCCCATACAGAGTCGTCGTCGCCAAGCCGGGACTCGACGGCCACGACCGTGGAGCCAAGACAATCACCAGAGCACTGCGCGACCACGGGTTCGAGGTGATCTACACCGGCCTGCACCAGACACCGGAACAAATCGCCGAGACCGCGCTGCAAGAAGACGTCGATGCCGTCGGGCTGTCGCTGCTGAGCGGCGCGCACCTCACGTTGTTCCCGCGAGTGATGGCCGAGTTGCGAGCGCGCGACCTGGCCGACGTGATGGTGTTCGGCGGCGGTGTGATCCCCGACGCCGATGCGCGAGTGCTCGGCGAGCAGGGCGTGGCCAAGATCTTCGGGCCGGGGGCATCGCTGAAAGCGATCGCCGCATGGCTCGAGCAAGCGCTCGACGCTCGCGACGACCTCGACGCACCTGCGCCGAACTGAAGCGACACGACTGAATCGACACGACGGAAGGACCCGTAATGGATCTGTTCGAGTACCAGGGCAAGCAATACTTCGCCCGCTATGACATAGCGGTGTCGCCAGGCGACGTCGCCTACACCGTCGACGAGGCCGTTGCTGCAGCCGTTGGTGCCGGCTACCCGGTGGTGGTGAAGGCGCAAGTGCAGGTGGGTGGCCGCGGCAAAGCTGGTGGCATCAAGTTGGCCAACACCGCCGACGAGGTGCGCCTCCACGCCGGCAACATCCTCGGCATGGACATCAAGGGCCACGTTGTGAAGCGGGTGTGGGTCGAGCACGCGAGCGACATCGCCAAGGAGTACTACGCGTCGTTCACGCTCGACCGTGGTGCCAAGAAGCATCTGCTGATGCTCAGCGCCGAAGGAGGCGTCGAGATCGAGACCGTCGCCGAGACCAACCCTGATGCAATCGTGATGCTGCACATCGACCCCGTCGACGGGCTCCCGCCGGCCGTCGCTCGCCAGGCCGTCGTCGACGCGAACATCGATAGCGTTGCCGTCGACGGTGTCGCCGCGATGCTCGTGAAGTTGTACGACTGCTTCACTCGCGGCGACTGCGATCTGGCCGAGATCAACCCGCTGATCCTGCGTCCCGACGGTGGCGTGCACGCGCTCGACGCGAAGGTCAGCCTCGACAACAACGCCGCGTTCCGCCATCCTGAATGGGACGAGTACCGCGCCACCGAGGAGCTCGACGAGCGCGAGCAGATGGCCCGCGAACACGATCTGCAGTACATCGGCCTCGACGGCACCGTCGGGATCATCGCCAACGGCGCGGGTCTGGCGATGAGCACCCTCGACGTCGTCAACCAGGTGGGCGGAACGGCCGCCAACTTTCTCGACATCGGCGGCGGCGCGAACGCCGATGTGATGGCCGCCGCACTCGAAGTGATCAACTCCGACCTGAACGTGCGCAGCATCTTCATCAACATCTTCGGCGGGATCACCCGCGGCGAAGAGGTCGCCAAGGGCATTGTCGAGGCGATGGGTCGTGTCGACCTGCGCGCCCCGATCGTGATCCGCCTCGATGGCACCAACGCGGAACAGGGCCGGGAAATCCTTGCCAACGCTGGTATTCCCGAATCGAAGCTCACCTCGAAACCAACCATGCTCGAAGCCGCCCGCGCGGCTGTGGCCCTCGCGAACGGAAGCAACTGACCATGGCGATCTTCGTCGACTCCGATACAAAGGTGATCGTCCAGGGACTCACCGGCGGGCAGGGCAAGTATCACGGCCTGCGCAACCAGGCCTACGGCACCCAGGTGGTCGCCGGGGTCACGCCGGGCAAAGGCGGCACCGAGGTCGAAGGCATTCCGGTGTTCAACTCGGTCGCCGAGGCCGTTGCCGCCACCGGGGCCACTGCGTCGTTCGTGGCGGTGCCCCCGAAGGCGGCGCCGGCCGCGATCTTGGAAGCCGCGGCTGCGGGCATCGCGTTCATCGTCTGCATCACCGAGGGCATCCCCGCGCAAGACGAAGCGAAGGTCTACAACACGCTCGTGCGCCAGTATCCGACCACTCGCTTGCTTGGCCCGAACTGCCCGGGGATCATCAGCCCAGGCAAATGCAACATCGGGATCACCGCCGGCGAGATCGCCCAACTGCCCACCGCTGACGGGCCGAACGTTGGCATCGTCAGCCGTTCGGGCACGCTCACCTATCAAGCGCTGTACGAACTGAAGCAGCGCGGCATCGGTGTGAGTACGTGCGTCGGCATCGGCGGCGACCCGGTTCCTGGCACCAACTTCATTGACTGCCTCACCCAGTTCGAAGCCGACCCCGAGACCCACGCGATCATCATGATCGGCGAGATCGGCGGGTCGGCCGAGGAGGAGGCCGCCGAGTTCATCACGGCCAACGTGACCAAGCCGATGAGCGCTTACATCGCCGGCGTGACCGCCCCCGAAGGCAAGAAGATGGGCCACGCCGGTGCGATCGTGTCGGGCGGCAAGGGCACCGCGCAGGGCAAGATGGATGCGCTGCGCGCCGCCGGTGTGAAGGTGGGTCTCAACCCCACTGAAGCCTGCGACCTGATGGCCGAAATCGTCGCCGCCCTCTGACCCACCGGCCCACCGGCGTCCCAGAAACCGAAGATGCCCCGCCGCGAGGCGGGGCATCTTCATGTAGCGGTTGCAGCGCTCAGCTCATCGGCGGCGGCGGGGGAGGAGGAGGAGGTGTCACGCCAGGCGGCGGGGGAGGCGGCGTCGAGCCACCACCCGGACCGGCACCCTGGCCACCCCCGAAGGAGCTCTTCAGCTTGTTCATGTCTTTGAGATCATTGAGATCCCCGCCCGACTCCTTGAAACCGAGCACCGACCCAGCCGCTGCGGCGATGCCTGCGATCGTGGAGAGGATCATTCCAATTCCGCGCCCGACGCTTCCGCCGCTCGCTTCGATCAGATCCTTTCCGTCGAGTGGGTTGATCAACAGGCGCAGGATGAGCAACAGCGCAGCGAGGGCTGTGGCTGCGAGCATGATCATCGGCCACGGCAGGTTGCCGGGCTTCATCTTGCCGGTCACCAGCAACACGGTGACCACTGCCGTACCAATGATGAGGATCCAAGGAATGATCCCGGTGAAGAAGAAGTCAAAGACATTTCCCCCCGACGAACCCCCGAAGCCGAATCCACTGATCTTGATCCATGGCAGGAAGCCGAAGATCAAAAAGGCTGCGCCACCGCCGACTTTCAGCCAATCGCTTATCTTGAACTTGCTGAGATCCACGTGGGTTCCTCCTGTATGAATGGGTTCGCAGCCGACGCGCGAACACCCGCAAACGTACACCTTGTCAACGCGGGGCCCGTGCGATGCTCGTCGTCTCGTAGGTTGCTCGCCATGCCCACTGCATTGCTGTCCGTGTACGACAAATCTGGAATCGTCGAGCTGGCCGCCGGCCTTCACGAGCTTGGCTTCCACCTGATCAGCAGTGGCGGGACCGCTCGGGCGGTGATCGACGCCGGGATTCCCAGCACCGATCTTGCCGATGTCACCGGGGTGCCGGCGATACTCGATCACCGGGTGGTCACCCTGCACCCGAAGGTCCATGGCGGTCTGCTCGCCGATCCGACCAATCCCGCCCACCAGCTCGACCTCGCCGAGTACGGCATCTCCCCGATCGACCTGGTGGTGGTCAACCTGTACCCGTTCGAGTCCGATCCGGGCATCGAACTGATCGACATCGGCGGTCCGGCGATGGTGCGAGCTGCCGCCAAGAACCACGCCCACGTGGCCGTGGTGGTCAACCCGACGGACTACGCCGCGGTGCTCGACGAGCTGCGCGCCGAGGGGGCAGTCTCCGCCGCCACCCGCCTGCGCCTGGCGCGCGACGCCTTCAGCGCGATTGCCGCCTACGACGCCCAGATCGCCAACTGGTTCGAGTCTGGTGCTGGCACCGCGACGACGGGCACGGCCGATGAGGTACCGGCGTTGCCCGGTTCGCTGCACCTCTCGCTGGTGCGCCAGCAGAGCTTGCGCTACGGCGAGAACCCGCACCAGAGCGGCGCCCGCTACCTCGCCGCTGGGGCGCGCAGCTGGTGGGACGAGATGGTGCAACACGGCGGCAAGGACCTCAGCTACCTGAACCTCTACGACACCGAAGCCGCGTGGCGCTTGGTCCACCGTTTCGACTCGCCCGCATGCGTCATCGTCAAGCACGCCAACCCGTGCGGCGTTGCGGTCGCCGCCGACATTGCCAACGCCTACGAACTGGCCAACGCCTGCGACCCGGTCAGCGCCTTTGGTGGGGTGGTCGCACTGAACCGAACCGTGACCCGCGAGCTGGCCGAGTCGCTGTCGGCGGTGTTCACCGAGGTGATCGTCGCCCCGGCCTTCGACACCGACGCGCTCGAGGTGCTCGGAGCCAAGCCTAACCTACGCGTGCTGTCGGGCCCGCAACCCTTCGGCTCGCCGTTCGACGTGCGCTCGATCGACGGCGGCCTGCTCGTCCAACAGGTGGATCCCGTGTCCACCGATCGTTTGGGGTGGCGGGTGGTCACCGCGGCCGCACCGACCGACGCGCAGCAAGACGACCTGGCGTTTGCGTGGGTCGTGTGTGCCGCCGTCAGCAGCAACGCGATCGTCTACGCCAAGGACCGTCAAGCCTTCGGTATCGGCGCCGGTCAGCAGAACCGCCTCGACAGCGCCCGCATCGCCGCCGAGCGGTCGGCCGGCCGCGCAACGGGCGGCGTCTGTGCCAGCGACGCGTTCTTCCCGTTCCGTGACGGCCTCGACACCCTCGCCGCCGCCGGCATCCGTGCGGTCATCCAACCCGGCGGCAGCGTGCGCGACGCCGAGGTCATCGCCGCCGCCGACGAACACGGCATCGCCATGGTCTTCACCGGCCAACGCCACTTCCGCCACTGAGCCGTCAGCGCCCCCCGGTCGGTGGTGGCAGCGGTGCCCGGCGAAGGGCCGGGCGGTGCGGCGGTGGCGGCGCGGGCGGACCGAATGGCACGCGCGATGCCCGGTCCGCCGATGAGCAGGGCTGCGCTGATCAACAACATCGCGTGAAGGTTCCCGCCGAGGTTGGCTTCGCCACGATGGCGAAGAAGCTGACGACTCCGATGCTCGACAGCAGCACTCCCCACCACGTGGTTGCGCGTCGGCCGCCGTGGCTGCCGACTGCGCATATCGCCGGCCGCCGCCGCGTGCAGGTCTGGCTGGTTCTTCACCATCAACCGGACGGCCAACGCAGCACCGATGATGACGACGGCCGCAGCAAAGAACCGGCCACGCGAATCACTCTCCCCGACGACCCCGACGATCACTCCTGCGGCGGCCACCACACCTCCCGCTCCCGCAAGCGCGTTTCGACAGGCGCGGCGTTGGTCGCTGACGCGCGTCCGCCCCGAGCCCGTCGAGAAAGCGACGCACCCCGGCGGTGCCCGGCCCGGAAGCAGCCCCCGGTGCGGTCGGCGTGGCGTGCGCACTGGCCGGTGTGGCGAAGGGGATCACGGTGGATGTTCCCAACGGATCGACCGCCCCGGTGCCGTGGTGGCGACATGTTCGGTCCACGCGGTTCCGTTCCAATACCGCTGTTGGAATCGACCGTACGGGTCGTTGAACCACCCGGGTTCCTGCGACATGGTTGCCCTTCGTGCTGTTGGTGTTTCGTACAGCGTGACCGCCGAATGCTGCGCGTGCCTGACATGCTGGGTGGCATGGCCAGGATCGCAGATCTACTTGCCGCTGGCACCACGTGCTCGTTCGAGTTCTTCCCCCCGAAAAACGACGCTGGCTGGCTCAGCCTCGGCCGCACCATCGCCGAGCTCGAGCACCTCGAACCGAGCTTCGTCAGCGTCACCTACGGAGCCGGCGGCAGCACCCGCACTAAGACCGCCGACCTCGTGTCGTGGGTGCGACGCCAAACCCCCATCTCGCCGATGGCCCACCTCACCTGCCAGGGCCACACCCGAGCCGACATCGCCGACATCCTCATCGACTACCGCGCCGAGGGCGTGGAGAACATCCTTGCCCTCGGCGGCGACCCGCCGACCGACCCGCCCGCCGACGGAGCCCCGATGGTCGATAGCGACTACCGCTTCTCGAGCGAACTGGTCGATGACATCCGCGCCACCGGCGCGTTCTCGATCGGCGTGGCGGCCCATCCCGAACTGCACCCCCGATCACCTGATCGCGATTCGGACCGACATCATCTGGCCGCCAAGCTGCGTCAAGCCGACTTTGCGATCACCCAGTTCTTCTTCGAGATCGACCACTACCTCGCGCTCGTCGACGACCTCGCCGCGCACGGCGTCGATAAGCCGGTGGTGCCGGGGATCATGCCGGTCACCAACCTGGCCCAGGTGAGCCGCATGGCGCACATGTCGGGCGCCGAGGTGCCCTCATGGCTGGTCGAACGGGTCAGGAAAGCCGACGACGACGGCGACGATGCCGCCCGGATCGGTGTGGAGATCGCCACCGAGTTGTGCGCCCGGCTGCTCGAAGCCGGTGCGCCCGGGCTGCATTTCTACACGCTCAACCGCAGTGGCGCGACCCGCTCGATCTGCTCGGCGCTCGGTCTCGCGCAACAGCCCTGAGCGGGTCTGCCGCCGATTCTTGTCACGCGACTGGAATACTTGGTCGTGATGGCCGACTGGTCCCCACCGCGCACGCCCACCGGGCAGATCAGCCGAGTTCCGCACCTGCCGGGCCTCGATGGCTTGCGCGCGCTCGCAGTCGTCGCCGTGATGATCTACCACGCCAACAACTCGTGGCTACACGGCGGGTTCCTCGGCGTCGAGGTGTTCTTCGTCATCTCCGGCTACCTGATCACGCTGTTGTTGATAGCTGAGCATGAACGCAGTGGGCACGTCAGCCTGAAGCAGTTCTGGCTGCGGCGTTTCCGGCGGCTGCTGCCAGCGCTGTTCGTGATGCTGGCGCTGCTCACCATCTACCTTGCGCTGTTCAAACCGGAGGCTCGCGGCCGCACCCGTGGCGACGTTGTCGGTGGGGTCGGCTACATCAGCAACTGGTACCAGCTCTTTGTCGGCGCGGGCTACACCGCCAATGAAGCGTTCGTGCCATTGCGGCACCTGTGGTCGCTCGCCGTGGAGGAACAGTTCTACCTCGTGTGGCCGCTGGTGATGGTGGTGATCCTGCGTCGCGGTCGGACCCGGCTACCTCGCGTTGGGCTGTGGTTGTTCGGTGTTGCCGTCGCAATCACGCTTGTCGTGGCCGTGCTGTACGTGCCGGGCGACATCAACTCCTCCTGCTCGGCCGACGACTCGCGTGGCTACTGGCGATTCGGCGAACGCTGCATCAGCATCAACGACACGCTCTACCTGAGCACGATCACACGCGCCGGCGGGCTGATGCTCGGCGCCGCATTTGCGATGGTGTGGCGGCCGGTTGCGATCATGCGTGGACCGATGCGCAACAAAGGTTTCCTGCTCGATGGCTTCGCCGTGGTCGGCCTCGTTGGCCTGGGCTACCTCATGTGGAAGACGCACCTGGCCGACCCTGCGGTGAACATCCTCACCGGATCACGGTTCGGCGGATTGCTGTTCCAAGGCGGTCTGTTCGCAACGGGGATCGCCACGCTGTTGCTGATCGCTGCGGTCACGCACCGGGGGGCGATCACCGGGAAGCTGTTGGGCGCGCCGGTGCTGTCGTGGATTGGCACGCGCAGCTACGGCATGTACCTCTACCACTGGCCGATCTATCAGATCATCCGACAGGAGGCCGGCCGCTCGCTTGCTATGTGGCAGTTCGTGCTGGCGATGCTGATCACCCTGCCGCTCACCGAGGCCAGCTACCGGTACGTGGAGATGCCGATCCGCAGCGGAGCGGTGGGTTCGTGGCTGCGCGGCGAGCGCCGCCGCCCCAGTCGCACCGCGGTGGCCCGCCGTCGGCAGCTCGCCGGGCTCGGTGTGATCGGCGTCGTACTGCTCGGCTGGGCCGGCGTCAGTCTGGCGATGGCCCCAAACCGCTGTGTCGGGACGATCGAGTGCGCCAACCAGGAGGGTGAACTGCTGATCGCGCAACAGTTGCAGACCACCGTCATCACGGTCGCGCCCGAGACGATCACCAACACGGTTCCGGCTGGCTATGCGTCGCCTGGAGCTTCTTCGTTGCCAACTGACACAACGACCTCCTCGACAAGCACCACCGTGGCACCAACGACCACCCTGCCCGTTGATGAGCGTCCCCCCTGGGCGATCGGCGAGTCGGTCATGCTGGGGGCGATCAACGAATTGCAGACTGGAGGATTCCAGGTGAACGCGACGAAAAGCGCTGGCGGGGAGGACATCTCCAACGTCCTCGCCCTCTACCGTTCCTCCGGCCTGATTGGCAAGATCGTCGTAATCCAGGCCGGCACGAACGGCCCGGTCGAGCCCGAGACGTACGCCAAGATCATGTCGTTGCTCCCCGCCGACGAGGTGCCCCAGGTCGTGTTCCTCACCGTCAAGGCCCCGAAGGGCTACATCGAGACCAACAACCAGCTGATCTGGGCGTTGCCGGGTCAGTACCCGAACGTGACCGTGCTCGACTGGGCCGGGCTTGCCTTGCAGATCGAGGGCGACCTCAGCGGGTCCGACGGCGGGGTCCACCTGCGAACCGGCAAGGCGAAGCAGTTCTACGCCAACTACATCTTCGACGTCGTCGGGATGCGTGAGCTCGTCGTCGACATCGGTCCGATCGAGACGACACCCGCGTAGCGTCGCTATCCGAGTCGACCCAGCCGGGACCGCCCACACTGGCCCTTGCGAAACCGTGCCCGACCCGTCACCAGCGGGCTTCGCGGGCAGGCCGGTCGCCGCCTACGCTCGGCGCCATGACTTCCCCCGTACGTGTTGCTGTTACCGGTGCTGCCGGCCAGATCGGCTACAGCCTCCTATTCCGTATTGCTTCTGGCTCGATGCTCGGCTTCGATACCCCGGTGATCCTGCACCTGCTCGAGATCACGCCAGCGTTGAAGGCGCTCGAGGGCGTCAAGATGGAGCTCGACGATTGCGCCTTTCCGTTGCTCGCCGGGGTGGCGTGCACCGACGACGCGAGCGTCGCGTTCGGTGACGTCGACGTGGCGATGCTCGTGGGCGCCATGCCGCGTAAAGCCGGGATGGAGCGCGCCGACCTGCTCAGCGCCAACGGGGGCATCTTCAAGCCGCAGGGTCAGGCGCTTGGAGCCAGCGCACGCAAGGACGTCAAGGTGCTCGTGGTGGGCAACCCGGCCAACACCAATGCGCTCATCGCTCAGCAAAATGCGGCCGGTCTCGATCCCGGCCGGTTCACGGCGATGACCCGCCTCGACCACAACCGCGCCGTCAGCCAACTCGCCGCTCGCGCCGGCGTGGCGGTCACCGATGTCACCAACATGACCATCTGGGGCAACCACTCGGCCAGCCAGTACCCCGACCTGTTCCACGCCAACGTGATGGTCGGCGGCGAACGCAAGAACGCCTACGAACTCGCCGACGATCACGCCTGGGTGGACGGCACCTACATCCCCACCGTCGCCAAGCGCGGAGCCGCAATCATCGAAGCACGCGGTGCATCGTCGGCTGCGTCAGCCGCGTCGGCCGCCGTCGATCACATCCGCTCCTGGACCCTCGGCACCCCCGAGGGCGACTGGGTGAGCATGGCCATCGTCAGCGACGGCTCCTACGGCGTGCCGGAAGGGCTCATCTCCAGCTTCCCGTGCACCTGCGCCAACGGCGAGTACTCGATCGTCCAAGGCCTCGATATCGATGCGTACTCCCGCGCCAAGATCGACGCCTCCACCGCCGAACTAGCCGAAGAACGAGAAGCAGTCCGCGACCTCGGCCTCATCTAACCTGCGGCTTCAGCCTTCCGGGGCCGCGCCCGCGCCCCCGCCCGCGCCCCCGCCCCCGCTTGCGGTCCCGCCCCGCGGCCCCCCAGCGAACTTTGTCGGTGTGGACATACTGGACCGGTTGAGAGCGACAAAGTTGCGGCGTAGGTGTGACGCTGCGCTGCTTTGGGCATGCGGTTACAGGTCGGCGACCGCGACTTTGCAGGCGACTTCCACCATTTTGTCGACCCCGGCCTTGAGTTCCACGTCGCTGATCCGTTCGGCCGACCCGTCGTCGTCGATGAGATCGCTGATCGTCATCACCGCGAGCGCCTCGAAGGTGTAGATCGCGGCGAGTGTGTAGAGGATCGCCGCCTCCATCTCCACCGCCAGATGCCCGCGATCCTTCCAGCGTTTCATCATTCCGGGGCGGGTGTCGTAGAACACTGCGCTGGTCACGATCGAGCCGACGTGCACGGTCGCTCCGGCATCTCGCGCCGATCGAGCCGCGTGCTCGACGAGACGCCAGTCGGCCGTGGGCGCGTGGCGGTCGCCGTGGGTGAGGATGTCGATCATTGGGTCGTCGCAGGTGGCGCTGACAGCGACGACGGTGTCGCCCATATGTAGACCCGTTGCCAAGCCACCGGCCGTACCCACGCGGATGATCCTGGTTGCGCCCAGTTGCTCGGCAAGCTCGGTGTAGTAGATCGCCGCGCTCGCACCGCCCATCCCCACGCTCTGCACGCTGATCGGCTTGCCCCCGTAGGTGCCGGTGAAGCCGAGCATGCCCCGCTCCTCGTTCACACACCGGGCGCCGGGATCGAAGAACGCTTCGGCGATGTAGCGCGCCCGCCGCGGATCGCCGGGAACCAGTACCGCTGCTGCGTAGTCGGCGGGCTCGGCTCGAAGATGGATCGGCATCGCCCGATCGTATCCCTCACCTCGCCACCTCCCCGAGCGCCGAGTCCCGAGTCCCGAGTCCACGCATTCATCCGTGTCAACCGAGCGTCGAGCGCCCCATCCGAGTGTTGAGCGCCCATACGGGTGCGCGCTCAACCCGCGGGTGCCCCTCTCCACACTCGGTTGACACGCGGGGACTCGGGCGACACGCGGGGACTCGGGCGACACGCTGTGGACTCGGACGACACGCTGTGGACTCGGACGACACGCGGGGACTCGGACGACATGCGGGGACTCGGACGACATGCGGGGACTCGGACGACACGCGGGGAC
>JANOKQ010000578.1:0-13443 GCA_031419375.1 Acidimicrobiaceae bacterium | reverse complement strand
GTCGCCGCCGACCGTGGCTCGGGCGGTCACGCGGTCGCCGCCCTCGCGAACCACCTCGATCCCAAGATGACCGGCAAACGCGTCAGGCAATGGGCTGGAAATCGCTGTCACGCTCAGCAACCGTATCGAGTCGCCCGCCCGCGTGAGCCGAGCGACCCCGGGCAGGGCTGCGGTTTCCACCCGCATGGAGCGGCCGGTTGTCGAAAACCTTCCGCTGCCGTACCTTTCTCGACACCCGACCGCTCCACCCAACCCAACCCGCCCCCGATTCTCGGCGAAGTAGGCCGTCGGCGTCGGCAGGTGATAGCCCGGCGGACGTGGCCGATCCGTGTGCGACACTGGTGCTGATCGCTGCGAGGATGGGCCGATGATCTCCATTGATGCTGCTGACCGATTCCGACGAATGGCCGCCCGGTTCAGCACCGTCGTCGACGCGATCCCCTCGCCGGCGTGGGGTGCGCCGTCGCCGTGCGACGGATGGTCAGTGCGAGATGTCGTTGAGCACGTCATCGATTCCGAGCGACAGTTTCTCGGCCGCATGCCGTTCGGTCAATCGCCTGGCCCATCTGATGTTGACGACCCTGCTGGCGATCCACTCGATCGGTGGCGCCGCATTCGCGACATGTTGCAAGCAGCTCTCGACGATCCGGCGACGTCGTCGCATTCGTACGAGGGGTACTTCGGGCCGACGACGTTCGCCGAGACTGTCGACACCTTCTACACCGATGATCTGCTCGTGCACTCGTGGGATGTCGCCCGAGGGGCTGGACTCACCGCGCTCGAGCCGATGGAGGCAAGCGACATGGAAGCGGCGCGGGCGCGACTAGAGCCGATGGGCGACGCTCTTCGCTCGCCAGGGATCTACGGGCCGCCGGTCGAGCCCGCCGGAGACGGGACCACGCAAGCAGCATTTCTAGCCTGGACCGGCCGACGCTCCTAGTCCGACCTCGCTCCACGGCGGCGGGTCGGGACTGATGCATCGGCCGCATGTCGAGAAATGCACCGTCACGGTGGGTTTATCGACAACCGATCGCTCCACGGCGGCGAACGCGGTGAACGCGGGGTGCTCAGGTGGGCGAGATCGCGCTGCGCCAGCGCATCACGAGGTCGAGGTGGCGGTTGAGGTGGCCGGGGCCCGCTCCATCGGGACGCGTGACCACCTTCAGGTGTGTCGCTCCGTGGCTGTGGAACGCCTCAGCGGTCGATCTCCACGATTCCGGATCATCGCCAGCCGAGATCGTGGTGGTGCACTCGATCTCGATCTCGGCGGGGTTGCGACCGGCGGCCCGGGCGAAGCCGTGGATTCGTTCGAGCAGCGCGGCCAACTCATCACCGGGCTCCATCTGTGGCATCCAACCATCGGCCATCCGGCCGATCCGTTCGAGCACGCGATCGTTGGTGCCACCGACGAACGACCCCATCCAGATCGGGATCGGCCGCTGGACAGGCAACGGGTTGATCCCGACCCCGTCGAGGTGATGCCAGCGACCCTCGAAGGTGACCAACTCCTCACTCCACAGCCGACGGAGCACCCCGACCTGTTCCTCGATCCGGGCGCCTCGCGTGGTGAACTCCTCGTTCAACACCGTGTATTCGACGAAGTTGCGACCGACGCCAACGCCGAGGCGAAGCCGGCCGCCACACATGATGTCGAGCATCGCCGCCTGCTTGGCGACGAGGGCTGTTTGGCGCTGCGGGAGGATCAGGATCGACGTCGCCACCCCGAGCGACCGCGTTGCCCCGGCAATGAAACCGAACATCACCATCGGCTCGTAGTACGGCTTGTCGTAGGTGTGTACCTTCTGCCCGCCGAGGCGATCGGGGTGCGCTCCGACCACGTGCTCGGGTGCCGACACGAAGTCGAGCCCACCACCCTCCAGCGCCTGCGCGTAGTCGCGGATCACCACGGGATCAGCACCGATTTCGCTGAAACTGAGCATCACTCCGAGCTTCATGTCCGCGCCTGTAAGCCTCGGCGCATTCGCGCTAGACCACCCGACCGATGAAGGCGACGACATCGCCGATCACCTCATCCTGGTTGGTCTCGTTGAAGATCTCATGACGTGCCCCGGCGTAGACCTTCTGCTCGAGTCTCGGGCCAGCGATGCGCTCGACCGTGACGCGGGTGACGTCGAGGGGGGCAAGCGCATCGTCGGAGCCATGTATCCACAGCGTCGGCAGGTCACCCAGCGTCGGTCCAGCGACGATGTCGCCGATGGTTGCCACGAAGCTGCGCAACGTGTCGCGCTGGAACGGTCCGTGGTACACGAGTGAGTCGTTGGCATACGCCTCGCCGACGGCCGGGTCGCGCGACAGGATCTCCGGGTCGATCGGCACATCGGGAATCGGGTCGAGTTCGAGCAGGGCGGCCAGCAACGGGTTCTCGCCGATCGCCGGGCCCGACAGGACGAGCGCGGCGAGACCGGCACCGTGCAGTTGCGTGTAGCGCGTGGCGATCAGGCCGCCCATCGAATGGCCGATCAACACCACGGGCAGACCGGGGTGGGCGTCGCCGGCGCGGGTGACCACGGTGTGCAGGTCAGCGATGAGGTCGTCGAACGAGGTCACTCGCGCCCGGTCGCCACCCGATTCGCCATGGCCGGCGTGGTCGGGTGCGTACACGCTTGCACCGTCGTGGACCAAGGCCGTCGCAACGTGGTCGTACCGACCAGCGTGCTCGCCATACCCGTGGGCAACGACCACGACGTAGCGAGGATCGGCGCACGGCCAATGGTGCACCGCGATCCGTGCTGTAGTTCCGTCGAAGCAAAGTTGATCGTCAATCACAGGTGCAGCCTTTCAGGTTCGTGACGAGCGCGGCAACGCCAGGCCGTGCTGGGCGACGTCAGCTCGAGTTGGATCTTCGCTTCAGCTCGGCGTACCCGCCGCTGCTTCGGCAACGGCCACCGGTCGGCCGAAGCTGAGCAGGCGACCACCGAATGCGATCGAACACAAGCTGAACCAACCCCAGCCGAGTAGCAACCCGGCGGCGACATCGCTGAACCAGTGGACACCGAGCATCACCCGCGTTCCGGCGACGATCACTGCGAGTCCGACAGCAGCCGAAGCCGACATCACCTGTACCCGCCTCGATCGGTCGCGAGTGGCGATCAGGGCGATCGCCGCGAGGGTGGCGGCGGCAGCGGTGGAGTGGCCAGATGGGAAGGACGTGCCAGCGAAGCCGACCAGCCGGTCGAAGTCGGGCCGGGCGCGTTCGACGATGAGCTTGATCGCGTTCGACATGGCGAACTGACCGGCGACGACAAGGGCCATGAACAACGGAAGCGCCCGCGACGGCCGCCGGACGTACTCGACGGCGGTGGCGACCACCGCGAGCCCCACAACGACGCGAGTTCCACCGGGCTCGGTGAGGAAGCGCAGCACATCGGTCGACCACGGTGTCGCGTTGCGAGCGCCGTACTGAGCGAGGCGTACGTCGACGGACTCGACACCAAACTTCGAGCGCACCAAGGCGAGGACGATCCCGATTCCGGCGGCGGCGACCGCAACCAGAGCCGTCGCCGCTGCGAGGGCAACACCGGTCTCCGTCTTCGGGTCGTAGTGGCGGCGAAGGTGGCGGGCCAGTCCGCTGTGTTGTTCGACCTCCTCCACGATCCGCTCGGCGGACACATGCGGTGCCGCAACAGCAGGCCAGCGACCGGCGAGCAACAACACCAACCCCGCCGCAGCGAGGCCACCCCCGAGGACAGTGACGACAACCATGCGTCAAGGTTTACCCGCTGCACACGACGGGAAAACCTGTAGCAATGAATGTTTCCAGCGTGCATGCCCGCGCCAATGTTTCCAACGGCGACGCTCCCAACGACGACAGTCCCAACGTCTCGGCCGTTCGCGTCGTGCAGCGCCAGGTGGTTGGAATCGTGGCGCTCATCGCCGGGCTGTGCGTCGCCGGATTGGCCCTGATTGAAGCGCCCCTGATCGGGGCGATCGACCGCTGGGACGAGTCAGTGTCGCGGCGCCTCACCGGCGATCGTTCGGTCGAGGCAACGGAGTTCGCCCAGTTCGTCTCGCAGGCCGGCGACACGCGGCCAGTCCTAGTCCTGATGGGAGTGATCACGGTGCTGGTCGCGCTGGGTGGGCAGTGGCGACCGGTCGTGTTCGTGCCGCTGGCAATGCTCGCCGAGATCAGCACCTTCCTCGCGATCAACTACATCGTTGGTCGCCCACGGCCCGCGGTCGACAAGATCGGACCGATCCCGTCCACGTTCAGCTTTCCATCCGGTCACGTCGCGGCCACGTTGGTGTGTTGGACGGGCGCGGCCCTGCTGTTGTGCACATACCGCCACCGGTTGCTCGCCCCAGTGGCGATGGGCATCGCCGTGTTCGTGACTGCGGCCATGGGCTGGGCTCGCGTGTACCTCGGCATGCATCACGTGCTCGATGTGGTCGCCGGATTACTCATGGGCATCTGGGCGCTCGCAATCACGGTGTGGGCCCTCGGAATGCGCTGCGCGATCACCCACCCAGGCAGCATCACCGAGCCCACGGACACCGGACCGCCTGCAGCCACCGACTCGCGCACCGCAGCGATGGACGCGGCAGCGATGGACGCCCGGCTATCTCGCCGGGCGGGTGAGCCCGGCTCGCGACGCCGTAAGCGGCGCTTGATCAGCGCGACATCGGGGCGACCGGTCAACCATTGCCGAAGCTGCTCCTCGTGCGCGATTCGCAGCGCTCGGTTCCGGGCCTGCTGGCACAGAACGCATCGGTCGCCCTTCAGGGCTGATCCACACGGCGCACGTTGGCCCCCCAACGGGCAGGCGACGTTTGGATTCATGGTCCATGAACTCTCCGACCCACTGGCCTCGGCGCCCCAGACTGCTGAAGGCTCCATCCGGCCCTACCCGCCGCGCTCACGGGGCAAACAGTCAGGGGACCGAAGCCCGGGGCCTCACCTCGCAAACCGTGTGGCGTAGGCGCGTCGCACCAGCTCGACGTCGGCGAGCATGCCGGATGCCTCGGCCCCGTTCACGGTGAGACGGGCGAGTGCGACGAACTCCGACGTTCTCTCGTCCAGACCCGCTGCCGTCACCGCTTCTGCGTGTGGACGACGCGGGGCGAGTACTGGCTCGACGCCAACTGGATGATCAGCAGCGACACCGAAAACGCAACACCTGCAAACGAGATCGTCGCCCCGGCGACCGTGCCGAGCAAAGTACGTGCGCTGTCGACCGTCGCCGTCAGACCGAGGGGACTCCACGCCGCGCCGCGCGAGGCGTTGGTCGACGTACAGCGAGACGAACCCAGCACCGATCGCGGCGAAGACCGCCAGCATCGGGACGAAGAACAGGCTCGAGCGCAATCGCTCGAGCGCAATCGCTCGGCCAGGGCGCTCACGCGTAATCGCATCGACAACTCTCCCACGAGCACCGTCGTGCTGCAGCGGCAACACTGTCGAGATGAGGATCGAGGACTACGCGGTCATCGGTGACACGCAGACCGCCGCGCTGGTCGGTTGTGACGGCTCGATCGATTGGTTGTGCCTGCCCCGTTTCGATTCGGGCGCATGCTTCGCAGCACTGCTCGGCGATCGCAGCAATGGTCATTGGCAGATCCATCCTGCATCCGCCGTGCTGGCTACGAGTCGGCGTTACCGCGGTGAATCCTTGGTGTTGGAGACCACGTTCGAGACGGCGGAGGGCACGGTCCGGGTAGTCGACTTCATGCCGATCCGCGACCGCGATCCCGATGTGGTGCGCATCGTCGAGGGGGTTTCGGGCCGGGTGACGATGCGCATGGATCTCGTCATCCGCTTCGACTACGGCCGCTCCGTCCCGTGGGTTCGTACAGTCGACGGGCGGCTGCATGCCGTGGCCGGGCCCGACGCCATCGTGCTCGACACGCCCGTGCCCACCCACGGCGAGGGAATGTCCACGGTCGCCGTGTTCGAGGTGGCCGCCGGGCATTCAGTTCCGTTCGTCGCCGAATGGCACCCGTCGCACGAACAGCCGGGCCCGCCGATCGACGCGTTCGATGCGGTGGTCGACACCGTGGCGTGGTGGAAGGAGTGGGCCAGCCGGTGCACCCACGAAGGCGAGTGGCGCGATGCGGTGGTCCGGTCGCTGATCACGCTCAAGGCGCTGACCTACGCACCGACCGGCGGCATCGTTGCCGCCGTCACCACGTCGCTGCCCGAGCAACTTGGCGGGGTGCGCAACTGGGACTACCGCTACTGCTGGCTACGCGACGCCACATTCACGCTGTACGCCTTCATGAGCGCCGGGTACGACGCAGAGGCGCAGGCGTGGCGCGACTGGCTGCTCCGCGCCGTCGCCGGGGCGCCGGCCGAGATGCAGATCATGTACGGCTGCGCCGGGGAACGCCGGCTCCCCGAGTTCACCGTGCCGTGGCTAGCCGGGTACGAAAATTCGCGGCCGGTACGCATCGGTAACGCCGCCGTCGACCAGTTCCAGCTCGATGTGTTCGGCGAGGTGATGGATTCCATGCATCAGGCTCGACGCATCGGCATAGCCCCGGACGAACCGTCATGGTCGCTGCAGTGCGTGCTGATGGAGTTCCTCGAATCCGCATGGACGCAGCCCGACGAAGGGATCTGGGAGATCCGCGGTCCACGCCACCACTTCACCCACTCCAAGGTGATGTCCTGGGTGGCCGCCGACCGCGCCGTCAAAGCCGTCGAACGCTTTGGCTGCGAGGGTCCGGCGGAACGGTGGAAGGCGCTCCGATCAACCATCAAGGCAGAAGTGTGCGCTCGCGGCTACGACGCCTCGCGGGGCACGTTTGTGCAGTCCTACGACAGCTCCGAGCTGGACGCGTCGCTGCTGATGATCCCGCTCGTGGGGTTCCTCCCAGCACACGACCAGCGGGTGACCGGGACCGTGGCCGCCATCGAACGCGAACTGTGCGACGACGGATTCGTACACCGCTACCGGCACCACGATGACAGCATCGATGGCCTTCCCCCGGGCGAGGGCGCCTTCTTGGCCTGCACGTTCTGGTTGGCCGACAACTACGTGCTCGCTGGCCGGGCGGCCGACGCCCGGCGCACGTTCCAACGGCTGCTCGCGTTACGCAACGACGTGGGGCTGCTGGCCGAGGGCTACGACGTCGCCGCCGCACGGCAGGTGGGCAACTTTCCGCAGGCGTTCTCCCACGTGCCGTTGATCAACACCGCCCGCAACCTCACCTACGGCGGCGGACCCGGCCAGCGCCGAAGCGAGGAGCGGTCGGCGTAGCGGCCACGTCACCGGTCGAGGCTGCGGGCGATGATCTCTTTCATGATCTCCGTGGTACCGCCGTAGATGCGCGTGATCCGCGCGTCGGCGTACGCCCTGGCAATCGGGTACTCAGTCATGAAGCCGTATCCGCCGTGCAGTTGCAGGCCGGCGTCCATCACCCGTCCTTGCATCTCGGTGCACCACCACTTCGCCATCGCCGCGGTCTCTGCGGTCAGCTCACCGGCCACCAACTGTTCGACGCAGCGGTCGACGAACGCTTGCCCGATCTCGACCTCGGTGGCGATCTCGGCCAGCGTGAAACGGGTGTTCTGCAACTTGATCAGCTCCTGGCCAAACGCCTTTCGTTCCTGGGTGTACGCAAGGGTCCAACCGAGCGCAGCGCGCGCCGCAGCGACTGCCGCCACAGCGATCGAAAGCCGTTCCTGGGCGAGGTTTCGCATCAGCAGCTTGAAACCCTCGCCCTCGCCGCCGAGTCGGTTGGCCACCGGCACGCGGACATCGGTGAAGAACAGCTCGGCGGTGTCTTGTGAGTGGAGCCCGATCTTGTCGAGGTTGCGGCCCCGTTCGAAGCCGGGCATCCCCCGCTCGAGCACGAGCAACGACACGCCGCTGTGACGCTGGCCCGGATCGGTCTTCGCCGCTGTGATCACGAGATCGGCGTTGATGCCGTTGGTGATGAACGTCTTCGACCCGTTGACCACGTAGTCGTCGCCCGAGCGGATCGCCGTGGTGGCAATCGACGCAAGGTCCGAGCCGGCACCGGGTTCGGTCATCGCCACCGCCGTGATCGACGTGCCCGCGCAGATCCCCGGCAACCACCGGTCACGCTGCTCGCTGTCGGTCGTGTGGTTGAAGTACGGCATACAGATGTCGTTGTGCAGGGTGAGCGCCAGCCCTGCACCACCGGCACCGGCGGCCATCAGCTCCTCACCCAGGATCATGTTGAACCGGAAGTCGGAGATCCCTCCCCCCCCGTACTGCTCAGCCACGTCCATACCGAGGAACCCGGCGTCGCCGGCCGCGGTGAAGAGCTCCCGGTCGACAACCCCTGCTGCCTCCCACCGAGCGAGGTGCGGCGCAACCTCCCGCTCCACGAACTGGCGCACACTCGATCGGAACAGCTCATGTGACTCGTCGAAGATTCCTCGGGGCGGGCCGACGTGATGCATGCGCGAACTCCTTTGCTCGTGCGAGCGCAACTCGCACGCGCACCCCATCGTCGCGTCGGACGTACGACACGTTCAAACCCACTGGACCGGGTGTGGCCGACAACACGCAGCGCGCCGACCCCGAGTGTGCATACCATTGGCTCAGCCGCCCAACGAGGGAGAACGCCATGTCACAACGGAGCCGTCACCACGATCCCAAGATCGAAGCCTTAGCGAAGATCGGCATCTTCAAACATTGCACTCGGGACGAACTTGAACTGCTTGCGTCGGCCTCGACCTCGGTGAGCCTGGAGGCCGACACGGTGCTCTGTCGCCAAGGTTCGCTGGGACGCGAGTTCTTTGTGATCGCGGAGGGCGAGGTAGCGGTCGAGGCCGATGGCAATCAGGCGGCCGTACTCGGTCCCGGGAGCTTCTTCGGCGAACATTCCCTGCTCGAGCACAGCCCGCGCAATGCCACCGTCACGACCATCACACCGGTCTCGGCGTTCGTCTTCGGCATCGGGGAGTTCTCCACGATGTTGCATGACGCACCCCACGCGACCGCCGACATGCTCATCGAAGCCAGCCACCGCGCCAGCGGTAAAAACTAAAAGATCTGGGCCGAATTTGTCCCGGTTTGCGGGACGAATTCGGCCCAGATCTTTGGATTTTGGGTCAGCTTGTCCGCAGGGCCTCGATCAGCTCGGCCTTGGACATGGCGTTGCGGCCCTGCAGGTCGAGTTCGCGGGCACGCTCGAGTAGCTGGACTCGTGTCCGTGATTCGTACGGACCCGAGCCTGCGTCGTCGGCGCCGAGCGTGACAGCCGCGGTTCCCACAGCAGACTTGACGGCCGACTTGACAGCAGGCTTTGTGGCCCGGGCCGGCTTGGTGGTCGGTCGACCGCGTGTCGCCTTTGCCGAAGTCGTGTTCCGGCTGGTCCGCGAGGCGGTGCGCTCGGCCCCGTCGAGTGTTGCGTCGACATCGTCTTCGACCGTGTCGATCGCCGAATCGAGCAAGCCGGTCACTTCGCGCTGAGCGGTTGTGGCCACCCGGCGGGTCTGTGCAGCAGCCTGGCCGCGCACCGTACGCGCCCCAACAGCTGCCGAATGGACAACCCCGGTCGTGGCGGCGCGGGCCTGGCCAATCACAGTGTTGACGCCGGTGTGGGCCGACTTGGAGACGTCCTCGCTGGCGGCACGGGCCTGGCCGGAAACGGTTCTGCCGGACACACGAGTTGCGTCGGCGACGTGCTTGGTCGAACCGGCGACGGCTTGAACCATCGAGACGGTGCGGTCGATGGTGACGCCGGCGACGGTGCGCTGCAAGCGCATGATGCGCGCGGGGATCGCCGGAAGATTGGATTCGATTCGGTCGAGCTGGTTGGTGATCGCCGTGTTGATCGTTGCGGTGAACATGAGCTGTGCTGCCTCCTGTGTGGCATTTGTTAACTGTTGCAAGCATCCCCGCATGGAGCGCATCCGAAACTGTGACCTACGTCACACTGGATCGATGCACGAGTGCTCCCCCTCGATTAGGGTGGCGTCGCGAATGGTTGTTCCGATTCGTGAACAACCTGGTCAACACACACCAACCAAAATTGTCCAGCCAGATTTGTCAGGAGTACGAATGAACATCAGCCGAACCTCCATCGCCCTTGCGGCCATCGCCACCGTGGCGGTGAGCGGGGCCGGACTCGGAACCGCCGCCGGCGGCACCGACCCCAAACCACCGATCATTCAGGACAACTCGTCGGTCGAGGTGCAGATCCTCGCCCTCAACGACTTCCACGGCAACATCGAACCGCCCGCCGGTTCGAGCGGGCGGGTCGGCACGATCAACGCCGGTGGCGCCGAATATCTGTCCACGCATGTGAAAGCGTTGGAGCAGACCAATCGCAACACCGTCGTGGTATCGGCCGGCGACCTGATCGGGGCCAGCCCGCTGCTGTCGAGCTTGTTTCACGACGAGCCGACGATCGAAGCGATGAACCAGATCGGCCTCGATATCAACGCCGTCGGCAACCACGAGTTCGACGAAGGCACCGCCGAGTTGTTGCGCATGCAACAAGGTGGCTGCCACCCGGTGGATGGATGTCTCGACGGTGACGGCTTTGCCGGTGCCGACTTCGAGTTCCTCGCCGCCAACGTCGTCAGCCAAGCAACCGGCGAAACGCTGTTCGCGCCCTACTCGATCCAGAACCTCCACGGGGCCAAGGTCGCCTTCATCGGGATGACCCTCGAGGGCACCCCGACCATCGTCAGTGCATCGGGTGTCGCCGGCTACGACTTCCTCGACGAAGCCGACACGGTGAACGCACTCGTCCCCGAGCTCACCCGGCGCGGCGTGGAAGCGATCGTGGTGCTGATCCACGAAGGCGGGCTGCCGGCCACGTTCGACATCAACGGCTGCGCGGGCATCAGCGGCCCGATCGTCGACATCACCAACCGGCTCGATGACGAGGTGGACTTGGTCATCTCAGGCCACACCCATCAGCCGTACAACTGCATGATCGACGGCAAGGCGGTGACGAGCGCGTTCTCGTTCGGGCGCATCGTGACCGACATCGACATGAAGGTCGACCGGGCCAAGAAAGACGTCACCTCGATCACGATCAACAACAAGATCGTCACCCGTGAGGTCGCCAAAGACCCGGTGATCACCGGCCTGATCTCGCGCTACGCAGGAATCGCCGCACCGATCGCCAACAGGCCAATCGGCAACATCACCGCCGACATCTTGCGAGTCAACGACACGTCGCTGGAGCAGTCGCTCGGCAACGTCATCGCCGACGCCCAACTCGCAGCCAGCTCGACCCCGGCGACCGGTAGTGCCGTGATGGCATTCATGAACCCCGGTGGTGTCCGGACCGACCTGTTGTTCGCAAGCGGCCCGGCCGGCGAAGGCGATGGGGTCGTCACCTACGGCGAGGCGTTCAGCGTGCAGCCGTTCGGCAACTCGCTGGTGACGATGACGCTGACCGGCGCGCAGATCGAGACGATGCTCGAGCAGCAGTTCTGCGGGACCAACAGCGCCTCGTCGCGTGTGCTGCTGCCATCCGTCGGACTGCACTACACGTGGGACCTGTCGCTCGGCAACACCGCCGACACGGGCTGCACGCTCGACGTGGTGAGCGCGATCACCCTCGGCGGCGCGCCGCTGGTGGCGACTGATTCGTACCGGGTGACGGTGAACAGCTTCCTCGCCGACGGCGGTGACGGCTTCACCGTGTTGCGTTCGGGCACCGACCGCGTCGGCGGCGCCGTCGACACCGACGCCTTCGAGGCCTACCTCAACGCTTCCGGTGCCGTCTCCCCCGCCACCCGGGACCGCATCGACGTCGTCGCCTAGTCCAGTCAGCCACAAAAACCCAGATCTGGGCAGGATTCCTCTCGGCTACCGAGAGGAATCCTGCCCAGATCGTTGAGACACACACGCACACACTTCACGGAGGTTCGGTCATGCACGGCACAGCTACACGTTCACAGCGACGGCGATGGGGTTCGATGGTGGTCGCGCTGGCGCTCACCCCGCTGGTGGTGGTGGTCGCGGCACCCGTGGCCACGTCCCCGGTTCAGGCGGCTGCAGCCGAGGTGTGTGGCGACCCGGCAACACCGGTGCACACCATCCAGGGCAGCGGTACCACCTCGCCGATGGTCGGTTCGACCAACGTGGTCGTTGAGGGCGTCGTCGCCGCCGACTACCAGGGCCCCGGGCAGTTCAATGGGTACTTCCTGCAGGAGGACGACGCCGAGGTCGATGCCGATCCGCTGACGTCCGAGGGGATCTTCGTGTTCAACACCAGCTTCCCCGTGGCCGCCGGTGACCGGGTGCGCGTCCGTGGCAACGTCGCCGAGTTCCCGGCAGCCGCCCCGTCGCTCACACAGCTCACCGCCGTCAACTCGGTGCTCGTCTGTGCGGCGGGTACCGGTACCGTCGCCACCACGCCGGTCACGTTGCCGGTCGGTTCGGTCAGCGACTGGGAGCGCTTCGAGGGGATGCGCATCTCGCTCCCACAGCAGATGACCGTGACCGAGACGTTCACGCTGGCCCGCTTCGGCGAGGTCAGCCTGTCGGCCAACGGACGACTGTTCACCCCAACCAGCATCGTCGAGCCCGGAGCGGCGGCGGCCGCCCAGCAGGACCTGAACAATCGCAGCCGGATCGTGCTCGACGACGCCAACGGCCAGCAGAACATCGACCCAACCCGCTACCCGACCGGCGGACTCAGCGCGGCCAACACGCTTCGCTCCGGCGATACCACCTCCGACGCCGGCGGTGTGCTCGATCAGCGTTTCGGCCGGTACCGCATCCAGCCGGTTGGCCCGGTCACGTTCAGTTCCACCAACCCGCGTCCGGCGGGTCCCGACGAGGTCGGCGGCACGCTGCAGGTGGCCTCGATGAACGTGCTCAACTACTTCAACGGCAACGGAGCGGGGGGCGGATTCCCGACTGCCCGCGGAGCTGAGACCCAGGTCGAGTTCGACCGCCAGGAAGCCAAGATCGTCGCCGCACTCGCAGGCCTCGACGCCGACGTGATCGGCCTGATGGAGATCGAGAACGACAGCGGAGCAAACAGCGCCCTCGCCGAGTTGACGGCGGCATTGAACGCCGTTGTCGGTGCCGGCACCTACGCGTACATCGATACCGGCGTCATCGGCACCGACCAGATCCGGGTCGCGCTGCTCTACCGTCCGGCGGCGGTCACGGCGGTGGGCGCATTCGACACGCTCACCTCCGCCGACGATCCGCTGTTCGTCGACACGCTCAACCGCCCGGCGCTCGCGCAGACGTTCAGCCAGAACGCGAACGGCCAACGATTCACCGTGGTGGTCAACCACCTCAAGTCGAAGGGTTCGGCATGCACCGCGGTCGGCGACCCCAATACCGGCGACGGGCAGGGCAACTGCAACGGCACCCGCACGAACGCGGCGACGGCATTGGCGAACTGGTTGGAGACCGATCCGACCGGTAGCGGCGATCCCGACTACTTGATCATCGGCGACCTGAACTCGTACGCGAAGGAGGATCCGATTCAGGCACTCGAGGCCGACGGCTACACCAACCTGATTGCCGG
>JANOKQ010000577.1:0-2150 GCA_031419375.1 Acidimicrobiaceae bacterium | reverse complement strand
GCGCAACGCGGACTGATCATTCTCGATATTGAGCCGATCATCATGCTGCCGGAGGCAAGCTCAGGCTCGGACAACGGCGAGGCGATCGTCGACGCAGCGATGCGCATCGGTGCGCGCAACATCCTCGTGGCCAGTAGAGATCCCGACGACGCCCGGGTGGCGGCGCGTCTACGCGCCCTCGCTGAGCGTCTCGAAGGTTCCGATATCCGGCTGGTGCTCGAGTTCTTGCCGATCATGGCTGTGCGCACTCTTCCCCAGGCGCTTGCCATCGTGCAGGCGGCCGACCACCCTCGCCTCGGTGTGCTCGTGGACAACCTGCACCTGTCCCGCGCCGGTCACCAACCTGCCGACCTCGCCACGCTGGATACCCATCTGCTGCCGTACATCCAGATTTGCGACGCGCCGGCTGCGCCAGCGGACACCACGATTCCGACGCTGCTCTACGAGGCGCTCCATGGTCGTCTGCTGCCCGGCGATGGCTCGCTGCCGATCGGCGAGCTTCTCGCCGTCGTTCGCGACGTCCCGATCTCCATGGAACTTCGATCGGAGTCGCTCCGAACCGCGTTCCCGGACCCGGTTGAACGAGCCCGCGCTGTCCGCTTGTCGATGGAACGTGTGCTTACCGTCGGGAGATAGTGAGCTGAGTCGCTCTCGGAGCGACTCAGTGCACAAGAACCAGGCGCCGCAAGCCGACGCGACCCACACACGAAACGCGTCGTGCAGCGGGGTTCGTGCTGCATTGTCAGATCGTCTCAGAGTGAAGCTGGAGTCGTAGCCAGCCCTTCAGCGCGCGCCCCGGCGTGAAGACGCAAGTCCCAAACGGCGACAATGAGTTCAGTTGTCGGCACGGTCAACGCGCTTGCGAGGTGAACGGCATCAGCGCCTCGAAGCGAGTGGCGTTGCGCGAGTTCCCCGGCGTGACGTTCGACCTCCGGTCGAAGTTCGACCGGCCTGGTTGCTGACCAGAACTCCTCCCAGATCTGAAGCGCAGCTTCGAGGCCGTTCGCGTCGAGCGTGTGGTTGCGACAGGCAGCGGCGAGCGCGGCTCGCACTTCGGGGTACGCAAGCCGACTCGAGAGAGCGGCGTCGCAACCGTCCCATAGCTGGGCCACAAGATCTGTTCCGTCTTCTTCGACGAGGAGCTTCACGAGCGCGCTCGAATCGAAGTACACAATCGCCATCGGCGTTACCGACGCTGATCGCTGACAAGGTCCGAGATCGAAGCCTTCCCGCGCGGCCGTGTTCTTCCGGCAGCGATGGGACGCGGACCGGTCTTCGTCGGTCGGGAAATGCGCCCTTGCTCGACGAGTCGCTCCACCGTCGCCGCTGTGTCGATCCCATAAGTCTCGCCACAGCGACGCCTCGTTCGGTCACTAGCACCTCAGTGCCTGTTCTGGCCCGAGCAACCCATTTACTCAGATTTGCTCTCAATTCGGACACGGCTACTTCCATCCCGGAATTGTACAACAGAGTGCAATGCGATGTGTACACTTCACACGCTGGCGAAAACGTTCGACCAATCAACCTTCAACCCACCCAGTAACCGGTACGATGCGACAATAATAAGTACACATAGGGGCCGTTAGCGCCCGTGTGATTTGACGGTGCAGTGGAGAAATCGAGCGTTGTTACGGAGTGCCTTCGATCGCCGGTACCTTGTGGGTGGGCGTAGGAATTGTTACTGCCCGGAGCTAATATCCATATGCCAATGCGAGGGCGGGAAAGACCGCTCCAGTCAGCAGTCGTTGACCCAAACCGGCAATCGCAGGGCTCCCGCCACTCAGGATCGCTCCACCTGCCACGAACACGGCGATGTTCAACCCAAGATGGGGACGCAATCGAACCCGGTCACCCAACGCAAACGCAACAGCAAACGGCGCCACGAACATTCCTGCGCCGATTGGCCCGCCTCCGTGACGGACATCAGGCAACGGATAAAAGACCAGCCGTCACCGCCGCCGCTCCCGCCGAGAGACAACAAACGGCAACGATAGTTGTTGCAACCCGGCGAGGGATGGGACGCATGCTTACCAGCAGAAGCCCGATCCCACCGCACAGGAGCGAGCAACCGGTCGCAAATGCTGCACCGTTGAAGACTCGGTGATACGGCCGATCAGATGTTCCAAGGTCGCTTGGTGCCTTCCGCGAGA
>JANOKQ010000576.1:0-3037 GCA_031419375.1 Acidimicrobiaceae bacterium | reverse complement strand
TCGAGCACGATCAGGTCAGCCAGGCCTTCCACACGCTTTCGTTGGCGGCCAACCAGGCTTCGGCAACGTCGGCTGCGGGCTGACCATCGATCTCCACCTGCGGCAGTAGTTCCAACTGCTGTTCGTTGGTGAGCGTGACCTTCCCAAGCAGAGCCCACACCGCCGGGTTCTTGGCCTCGAGCTTGGCACTGGCCATTTTCAGCAGCGGGTCTGCCGGATACCCGCAGGCCACCTTGGCGATGTCGTCGTAGCAACCATCGGTGTATTCGGGCAACTTGACCTCGACCAGACCGTACTTACCGGCAGCGGCAGTCGGTGTCCACCAGTACAACAGGATCGGCTTCTTGGCTGCCACTGCACTGTCGACTTCGGCGACCGTGGCCGCTTCGGAACCCGACATCTGCAAATCGAACGGCAAGTCGAGGTTAGCCAGGATGGGCTCGTCGAACTGCGAGTAGCTCGGATCGGTTCCGAGGAAGCGACCCTTGTCTCCCGTCTGTGCGGTGGCGAACAACTTCGCAATCGCGGGATCCTTGAGTCCCTCCCACGTTGCCAGCTCCGGATGCTCCTTGACCACGTAGTCCGGCACGAACCAACCGATCTGACCGGTCGTACCGAGTTCGCCGAGGATCTTGACCGACCCATCGTCGATGAACGCTTGTTCCTCGGCGACGACACCCGACATCCACAGTTCGGTGACGAAGTCGACCGTGCCATCGGACATGCCGGCGAACTGCGAGTTCTCGTCCATCGCGACGATTTCGGCCGGGGTACACAACTGCCCCTCGATCACCTGCTTCATGATCTCGGCCTCGACTGCCGATGCGGTCCACGCGTTCTGGACGATCTTGATCGTGTCGCCCTTCAGCCCATCGCAGGTGGCAGCGCCTGCAACGGGCTCGCCTGCCGCCGGCTCGGCTTCGTCGCTCCCGCCGCACGCCGCGACGGCCAGCGCCGCCAGCACAAACATTCCAGCTGTCATTCGCCTTGTGGAACCCATTGATCTTCCCCCAGCATTTCTGACGTTATGTGCCTGCCCCATGGCAGACGAACGCCTAAAAGCCTAGTGCGTCTGCGCGACCCAAGCATCGCCACGGGCGCTCCGCTCGGCTATTGTCAGAAACGATCGGGGCAACCGGTTCAGGGGGAGAGTCCAGTGAGCAGCCACGACGGTGTCCAACCCGCACTCGAGGTCCGTGAGCTCTGGAAGGTGTTCGGGGCCAAGCCCGATGAGGCGTTGGCAATGTCGCGCTGTGGCGCACCTCGCAGCGAGGTGATGGTCTCAACGGGCTGCACCATCGGCGTTCGTGACGTCAGCTTTTCGGTGGCCCCGGGCGAGACATTCGTGGTGATGGGCCTCTCCGGCAGCGGCAAGTCGACGCTGGTTCGCTGCCTGTCACGCCTGATCGAGCCAACCGCGGGCAGTGTGCTACTTGACGGCCACGATCTGCTGACGATGAATCCCGATGAACTGCGCGCCGTGCGCCGGACACGCATGTCGATGGTGTTCCAACACTTCGGGCTGTTCCCTCACCGGCGGGTGATCGACAACGTTGCGTATGGCCTCGAGGTGCAGAAGGTGCCGAAGGCGCAGCGCCGCGAGCGGGCCATGGCAGTGCTCGACAAGGTCGGGCTCACTGATTGGGCCACGCATTTTCCCCAGCAACTGTCGGGCGGCATGCAGCAGCGAGTTGGCTTGGCCCGAGCGCTCGCGTTGGACCCCGACGTGTTGTTCTTCGACGAACCGTTCTCGGCTCTCGACCCGCTGATCCGCCGCGACATGCAAGACGAACTGATCCGGCTTCAGCACGAGGAGCAGCGCACGATCATCTTCATTACCCACGACTTCGCCGAGGCCGTCCGGTTGGGCGATCGGATCGCGATCATGAAGGACGGCGAGTTCGACCAGATCGGCACGCCGGCCGAACTGGTGCTCGCTCCGGCCACCGACTACGTGCGCGAGTTCGTCACCGACATCCCCCGCGACCGGGTCCTCACCGTGGCCACCGTGGCCACCGGGGCGCCATCTGGTTCCGGTCGAGCGGTAGCCGCCAGCACATTGATTGCCGACGTCATTCCGATGCTGCTGGCCGACGAGAGCGCAATCGACGTGCTCGATGACGACGGACTTCCGCTCGGCAGCGTCGACCGCGATGCGGTCGCGACGGTGCTACGCGGCGTGCGTTCTGGGGCACGCCCGTGACGATGATCGGTGCCGGTTCGCTGACCGGCCGCACCAGCGTCGCTCCGACCCTCGACTTCGACCGAGTGCGCCGGTGGCCCGCGGTCGTCGGCGTGGGTGCTGCCCTGATCGTGGCTCAGGTCGCGCTATCGGGAACGAGAATGTTCCCCGAGAACTGGCGGGTGGACATCGCCGGCCCCGTAGGAGATTTTCAGTTCTGGGCGCAGCGCAACCGCAACGACAACTTCGTCTTGGCCAACGTCCTGCGCCCGATCGGCAACTTCGTGCTCTCCTTCTACGAACTGTTGCGCGATGTACTGCTTGAACTGCCGTGGTTCTGGCTGCCGTTGCTGGTGTTCGTAGTCGTCGCCCGTTCGGGGCGTTGGGTGGCAGCGACCAGCGCTGCGGCCGGGCTGGTTTTCGTCGAGATCGCGGGGATGCACAAGCCGGGGATGGAGACCCTCGCACTGATGACGATCTGCATCGTGCTGGCCGTCGCGATCGGCACTCCGCTCGGCATCTGGGCGGGGCTGAACCCGAAGGTCGAACGGCGCCTACGCCCAGTGCTCGACGCGTTGCAGAGCCTGCCGACCACGATCTACTTCGTGCCCGCGGTGCTGTTCTTCGGCGTACTGCAGACACCCGCGGCCATCGCCACCGTGGCCTTCGCCGTGCCACCACTGGTCCGCATCACTGCGCTGGGTATCCGCCAGGTACCAACTGCGTCGGTTGAAGCGGGGCGGATGTTCGGTTCCAGCCGGTCGCAGTTGCTGTGGAAGGTGCAGGCCCCGCAAGCGGTGAAGTCGTTCGTGACCGGGATCAACCAGGCAATCATGATGGCGCTCGGCCTCGTCG
>JANOKQ010000575.1:0-2758 GCA_031419375.1 Acidimicrobiaceae bacterium | reverse complement strand
GCGCCGAGCACCCCGAAGCCTCCAGCTTTGGTGACCGCGGCGACGACATCACGGCAGTGACTGAAGGCAAGGACCGGGAACTCGATGCCCAGTTGGTCGGTGATCTTGGTTTTCATCGCAATACCTCTTTGGTTGGGCACTCGTTCTGGTCACGTGATCCGGGCTCAGCGCCGGGATCGCGTGACCAGAACGAAGATTGGGCGGTCACGGGCCGACGGCGGGCTGGTCGACGGTGTCGAGCATCCGCCGAACAAGGTCGTAGGGGCGGGTGCGGTCGGCATACCGGGTGTGCAGGCTGATCCGGGTGGAGGGGGCCGAGGCGAGGTAGTACCGCTCGTACAACGCCGCCCGAGCACCAAAACCGCTTCCGACGAAGTCCCATGCCAGCCGGAACAGCGCGGCGCGTTCGTTGGCATCGACATCGCCGGCCCCGTGCAGGTAGCGCTGTGCCAGCGCGCCGATGCGGGGGTCGTCGAGCATCGCCCGGCTCGGCGTAGCGAGCAGGTTGTGGCTGCCGATACGGACGATGATGTCGTTGACGCGGGGGAACCAATCGGCGAGCAACGCACGCATCGGGTGCAGCGGACGGCCCTCCGGGAACCATCCCCCGCCGGGGCGTTCGTGCGAGCGTTCGATTGACAACTCAACCGCGCTCCGGGCCACCTCGATGTAGCAGTGGATCTCGCCGAGCGCCTCCATCGTGGTCGGCGACTGGTCGTTGAGCGTCTCGGCCAACCTCGATGCCAACCCGTACGCGAACTCCAGCTTCGTGATCGCCCGGGTGGTGGTCTGCTGCATGATGTTCGGGAACCAGCCATCGTTCATCACCACGTTGTGAATGGCGAGGTTGGCGTCAATGAACACTCGATCACGAGGCACCTCCACCTCGTCGAAAATGACGAACGCATCCTGTTCGTCGAAGCGCGACGACAGCGGCCGGTCAAACGGGTCTCCTCCGGCGATGGTGGTGCTGTCACGGCACATGAACACGAGTCCTGGCGTGTCCATCGGGATCGAGAACGAGAGCGCGTAGCGCGGGTCGGAGCCCGCCTTGAGCGGAGGGCCGGGATACACCGCGATCTCGTCGGCGAACGGCGCCAGTGTGGCCAGGATCTTGGCCCCGGTGACGATGATGCCGTGTTCGGTGTCGGCGGTCTTGTGCAGGGGGACCGGGTTGTCGACGAAGTTGTCGGCGGCTTTGTCGATATTGGGGTTGACGACGGTGTGGGTCAGGCACAAGTCGTTGCCGGCGATGTACTTCTGGAACGCGACCAGGTTGTCGTGGCCCTGCTCGTTCGAGCGGGCCCCGGTCGATGGATCGCCCCCCAACCACGGGCCGCGCTCGGCGGCAAACCCGGCGAAGGTGACGTTCAGGTAGTCGGGGGTGCGGCCCATCAGCCCGACCGTCGCCTCGCTGATGCGCTGCAAACACCGCTGGCGGCGCAGCAGATCGGCCTTGCTGCGCGGCACGATGTGGCTGACGTTGATCGATTCGCCGGTTTCAGCATCGGGCATCAGGCAGTCGTCGGGAAACTCGAATTGGCGGTCGAACACGGCGGCGATTGCTCGCGCCGGCCCGGTGAACGCCGGATGCTCGGTCACGTCGTCGACCCGCTCACCCCCAAGCCACACCTCGCGACCGCGAGTCTGCAGCCCCTCCAAGAACTCCTTCCCCGAACGTGCACCCATGTTTCGACCCCGACACCTTTCAACCGTTGAATTCGTCGTCACTCCAGCTCGTGGTTGCTCAGCGTTGCTCGATCGCGGCGGCACTGAGGCGGCGCACTGTGTGCGTCGGCCAGCGGGTGGTGTCGAAAGCTGGTTCCGGGTGATCGCCAAGGATGGTGACTCGGTGGATGACGCGCTCGCCGTCGTAGTCGTTGACCACGTAGTGCTGGGTGGCGCGGTTGTCCCAGATGCCGATGTCACCCTCGCTCCAGCGGTGCCGACAGCTGAACTGAGGCTGCTCCGAAAAGGCGTACAGGTACTGGAGCATCGCCGCGCTCTCACCGCTACTGAGTTGCGGGATGCGCGTGGTGAACTGGCGGTTGACGAACAGCGACGGCCGACCGGTGACCGGGTGGCTACGCACCACCGGGTGCTCGGCTTGGTTCTCGGGATGCCCGAACACGGCTGCGTTGTGCACCGCGGTGAGCCCCGACAGCATGTCGCGCATCGGAGCGGACAGCGCCTCATAGACGAGGTGCTGGTTGCTCCACATCGTGTCGCCACCGTGTTCGGGAAGCAGTTGCACGTGCAGCACCGAACACAGCGGGGGCGAGGCGGCCCAGGTGACATCGGTGTGCCACACGTCAGCGATCCCGCCCTGCGAGCTCCTCAACACGGCGATCTCGGGATGGTCCACGTCGAGCTTGGGGATGAACGGGTGGATCTCCATCTCACCGAAGCGGGCTGCGAACGCCCGGTGCTGATCGGGCGCGAGGTGTTGCGCGGGAAAGAACAACACGAGGCGCTCGGAGAGCAGGCCCTCGAGGTGGGCGAACATCTCGTCGTCGATATCACCCAGCGAAACGCCGCGCACTTCGGCTCCGAGCGCACCCGCACTCGGCGTGATCGTGAGCCCGTCGGGCATCGTCGGCTTCAACTCCCGTAGCGTCGTCATCGTCAGCACACTATTGCACTCGCGCCGAAGTAGGTCGGCCGTAGGCGAGGCGGGTTGAGACGAGCGGAGTCCTCGCCAGCCCCGCAAGCTGCTCCGTGTCCTTCAAGCGTGCCTGTGGCGCATGATGGACACGGA
>JANOKQ010000574.1:0-1691 GCA_031419375.1 Acidimicrobiaceae bacterium | reverse complement strand
GCTGTGGTCGCACACCGAGGCCGCGCGGGCGCTGTACACCTTGCACACCGAACGGATCCGCCACCGCTTCGGCTCGGCCGGGCTCCGCCTGTGGTGCCTGATTCGGTACGTGCGAGTCCGGGTCCGACGTGACGGCCCGTGAAACCGGCTCGTGAGAAGCGGCCCGTGCGCTCATAGGGTTTGAGGCATGCCGTACATCGCAGATCCCGTCCGCTACGAGACGATGGAATATCGCCGTTGCGGCCGCAGCGGGCTGTTGCTGCCGGCCATCTCGCTCGGCCTGTGGCACAACTTCGGTGACGATCGGGCGTGGTCCACCCAGCGCGACATCTGTCGACGGGCGTTCGATCACGGCATCACCCACTTCGATCTGGCCAACAACTACGGGCCGCCGTACGGTGCTGCTGAAGCGAACTTTGGCCGCATCCTCGCCACCGATTTCGCGGCCCACCGCAACGAACTGGTCATCTCCACCAAGGCGGGCTACGACATGTGGCCCGGCCCCTACGGCGATCTCGGTTCACGCAAGTACCTGCTCGCCTCGCTCGACCAATCACTCACCCGGATGGGGCAGACTACGTCGACATCTTCTACTCGCACCGTGTCGATCCGGACACGCCGCTGGAGGAGACGATGGGGGCACTGGCCACGGCAGTGCAGCAGGGCAAGGCTTTGTACGTGGGCATCTCGTCGTACTCGTCGGAGCGCTCTCGCGAGGCGGCGCGGCTGTTGGCCGAGCACAACGTGCCACTGCTCATCCACCAGCCGTCGTACTCGATGCTCAACCGCTGGACCGAAGAGGACGGGTTGTTGGACACGCTCGAGGATGTCGGCGCCGGCTGCATCGCGTTCTCGCCGCTGGCGCAGGGCCTGCTCACCGACCGATACCTGCATGGCATTCCCGATGATTCCCGCGCCGCCACCGGTGGTGCGCTGGCCGCGGATTCGATCACCGAGGAGCGCCTGGCCCAGGTGCGTGCGTTGAGCGGGATCGCCGCAGCCCGCGGTCAGACGCTCGCCCAGCTCGCGTTGGTGTGGGCGTTGCGCGATCGGCGGATGACGTCGCTGGTGATCGGTGCCAGCAGCGTGAAGCAGCTCGACGACAACGTGGCCGCACTGGCGAACATGTCGCTCACCGCCGACGAGCTCGCCACGGTCGATCGGTACGCCACCGAGGCCGGGATCAACCTGTGGAAGGGTTCGAGCGACCAGTAGTCGCTGCGGTTTCGGTGGAGTCGACACGCGTGGACAAGTGGTTGTGGTCGGTGCGGATCTACTCCACGCGCTCAGCCGCGACCACCGCATGCCAGGGCGGCCACGTGCGCGTCAACGGGCGTCCCGCCAAGCCAGCTACTGCGGTGAGCGTCGGTGACCGGGTGACAGCGACGACCCGTACCGGTGATGGATCGGTGGAGCGGATCCTCGAGGTGGTGCGGTTGATCGACAAGCGGGTCGGTGCGCCGGTAGCGGCCGAGTGCTTCATCGACCACAGCCCGCCGCCGGTGCTTCGCGATCACGTGGCACCACTGTTTGCCCGCGACCGCGCCAGCGGCCGACCCACCAAACGCGAACGCCGCCAGCTCGACCGGTTCCGTCAACGCTGACCCGCACCGCGCTCCTTTATCGCAACTTTGTCGGTCCGAACATGCTCAGCCTGTCGAGACCGACAAAGTTCGCTGGCTGGCTGGCTG
>JANOKQ010000573.1:0-1734 GCA_031419375.1 Acidimicrobiaceae bacterium | reverse complement strand
CTCGACTGGGACCGCGATCTTCACGAGTCGTGGGTGGAACCCGACCTGGCGATCGCGCAGACGTGCGGTTGGCCGCTCGTCACCGAACTGGCGGATCGGGTGCGGGTGGTGGGTGCGTTCGAACCACTCGTTCCCGGCGCGGTCGGGCACTGCTACCGCAGCGTGCTCGTGGCGCGCGAGCAGTGCGCGATCGCCGAACTGAGGGGTGCGCACGCGGCCGTGAACTCGCCGAGCAGCCTGTCGGGATGGGTCAGCCTGGTCGCCGCCGTCCATGGTCCGGGCGGGGCGTGGACCGGCACGGTCACCTGGACCGGCGCTCATCGACGCACTGTCGTCGAGGTAGCCGAGGGCCGCGCCGACGTCGCCAGCATCGACGCCGTCACGTGGGCGTTCATCAGTCGCTTCTCACCAGAGCTCACCGCAGGTTTGGTGGAGATCGGGAGCGGTCCGCTCGTGCCGTCGTTGCCGCTCATCACCGCCGCATCGACGACTGACGAGCAGTTGGCAGCGCTGCGCGGTGCCATCACTGCCGCGTTGCGCGACAGCGAGGGGGTTTCGGTTGCCCGCGAGTTGTGCATCGGAGGTTTCGTGCCGCTTGATCTCGACGATTACCTCCCGCTGCTCAGCCTCGGAGGTTCTGGGATGCAGCGGCGGTAGGGTCACCGGCGCAGTGGTCACAGTTCGACCGCTGCGGTCGAGTGCAGCGTCGAGGTTCTGGCGCACCGGGTTCCCCGAATCTCCTGGGAACGTCGCTTCGAAATCGGAGCGGTTGGCCATGCATCAACGGCCCAACCACAACCCGATAGGAAGCCCCCAATGACCTCCACCCCCTCCACGCCTTCAGGCGCGCGTTCGCGTCGCCGTCGGCCGCGTGCCGACTCTGCCAGCCAGGCCGGCAGCTCCAACGGCCAGCGATCCGTAGCCACCAACGGTGCCTCCTCGCCGTCGTCGCCGTCGCATCGCTCGCACCAGCAGTCACGTCGACCCTCGAACCAGTCGGAACGTCAGCCGTCGAACCAGTCGCGGCAGGGTGCCGGTTCGGTGAGCATCAGTTCCGAGCGCACCGAAGTGATCCAGGTCGAGACGTTCGGCGAGCTCGGCGTCCCCGCCGCCCTTGTCGAGGTGCTTGCCCGCGGTGGTGTGACCCGACCGTTCCCGATCCAGTGCGCCACCCTCGGCGACTCGCTTGCCGGGCGCGATGTGCTCGGCCGTGGCAAGACCGGAAGCGGCAAGACGATCGCCTTCGCGATCCCGCTCGTCACAGCGCTTGCCACGTCGGCGCGTCGCCCGCAGCCAGGCCGTCCCCGCGGTCTGATCCTTGTCCCCACGCGTGAGCTGGCCAACCAGGTTGCCGAGACCGTTGCCCCGCTCGCCAAGGCGATGTCGCTGAAGGTCACCACGATCTTCGGTGGCGTTGGTCAGGCTCCGCAGGTGGCCGCGCTGCGCGCGGGTGTCGACATCGTCGTCGCCTGTCCCGGTCGGCTGGAAGACCTCATCCAGCAGCGTCACTGCCGGTTGGATGCGGTCGAGGTGACGGTGCTCGACGAGGCCGACCACATGGCCGATCTTGGTTTCCTGCCTGCCGTTCGCCGGCTGCTCGACGCCACACCTGCCGGCGGGCAGCGACTGCTGTTCTCAGCGACGCTTGACAACGGCATCGACGTGCTGGTCAAGCGCTACCTCCAGCACCCGGTCATCCACTCGGTGGATCCGGCCGTGGCGCCGGTGACCACG
>JANOKQ010000572.1:0-1648 GCA_031419375.1 Acidimicrobiaceae bacterium | reverse complement strand
ATACGCAGTTCAGCTTTGGCTGGCTTCGAGTAGGCGAAGAACATGATGCAAATCGGGGACGGTACGGACCACGTACCTGAGCGGAGGGCCGGACGGCAGCGACGACTAGGATTGCTGTGGAAGGCGCTCACCGACACCGCCACGGTGCTGTCGCTTCACCTCGGCTCGTCGGGCAAGTTGGCGTTCATTGCGCCCGACGCGCCAGACGGTCGATCGGCGCGTGCAACGCCGTCCCGAACCGAGCCGTCTCGGCGATGGGCAGACGCGCCGCCGCATGACGAAACGCGCGGGCGACGGTTGACGGGGCTTCGCTCATCCACGGCCGCCGGCTTCAGCGGGTTTGGCGCGACGGTCCGCCTTCGGACTGACGAATACGAGTCCCTCACGCCCTGGTTCGGGGTACCGATCGAGATGATCACGTTCGGAACGTCCCAAGCGACGTGTAGCAGTAACCCCGGCGTCGGGCGGACCTGCCCGCGGGCGTTCGTCCGTTAGTGTCTAGAATCTTGACGCCGTTTGAGACGGGTCGAGGTCGAAGGGGAGGCACGGATGATCGACGTTCACGCGCACGTGGTGCTGGAACTAGTTCTGGGCGCAGCAGGCGAGCATGGTCCCGAGCTGTACGAGGAGGACGGTGAGCAGCGCTTTCGCGTCGGTGGCTACACCCTGTGCGGCGTCCGCTATCGCGGCTCGCTGTACATGGATCCCCAGGTCAGGCTGAATGCGATGAATGCCGCTGGCATTGACCTGCAGGTGCTCTCACCAAACCCGTTGACGTACTTCCACCAGATCCCCGCAGTCGACGCCATCCCGTTCTGCCACGTCCATAACGAGGCGATGGCCGAGTTGGTGGCGATCGCCCCCGACCGCTTCGTCGGGTTGGCCACGCTGCCGATGCAGGACCTCGAGGCCGCGGTCGACGAGCTGACGTACGCCGTGCGTGAGCTGGGGCTGCACGGGGGCTACTTCGGGACCGTTTTCGGGGTTGACCTTGACGACGCGGGGCTCGATCCGTTATACGCCCGTGCTGTCGAGTTGGATGTTCCTCTGTTTATTCATCCGGCACCGTCGGGCATCGACGGGCCGTTGCTGGATCGAAGGCTGCGGCGCTTCGACCTTGATCTGCAGCTCGAGTTCGCCTACGAGGAGACGATCACTGTGGCGACTCTTGTCTATGGCGGCGTTCTGCACCGTCATCCCGAGCTTGACGTCTGTGTCAGCCACGGAGGTGGTGCCACCTCGGCGCTCTACCCCAAGCTGCGCCACGCCGCCCGGACCCGAGCGTGGGCGCCGGACTGGCTGCGTGCCGAGGGGGCGTTCGATCGCCTGCTGCGCCGTCTCTGGTTCGATGTGCACGTCGGTGACGACGCTGCGGTCGGGCTGCTGGTCGAACGCGTCGGGACCGATCACCTGGTGTGCGGCACCAACTTCGGCGGGTGGGATTCGGCGATCCACCACATGCCCGACGTCGAGTTGGTCGGCGTGTTCGACGATAATGCCCGTCGCCTGCTGCGGTTGCCGGCTGGCGCCTGACGCGGCTGAACTCGACGCGTCGACTGACCCCGTGTCAGACGCGTCGGCTGGTGCGGCTACGCGACGATGGGGCGGTTCCGTTGTGGGTGGCCTTGCCGGAGCGCTGGTGGGCGAT
>JANOKQ010000571.1:0-1725 GCA_031419375.1 Acidimicrobiaceae bacterium | reverse complement strand
GCACGACGTGAAAGACCGTGAGCCCGGCCGCTTTCAGCTGCGCCGTGTACCTGGTGGGGTCCCCCGCGGAGGTGGTGACGAAGCGGATGCCCTGGTCCGCCACGAACTCCACGATCGAGGGGTCGCGCACGAAGAGCTGGGCGATGTTCACGCCGAAGGGCTTGTCGGTGAGGTCGCGCATCGCCACGATCTCGGCGCGCACGGCGTCGAGCTCGCCCGACGAGGTCTCGATGATTCCCAGGCCGCCGGCGTTGCTCACCGCAGAAGCGAGCTGCGAGCGAGCGATCCAACCCATCGGCGCTTGGACGATCGGGTAGTCGATGCCGAGCAGCTCGGTGACGCGAGTGGACAGGGGAGCTGGGCGGTCGGGCATCGCCGCACCGTAGTCACGCGTCGATGCTCAGCGCTCGGTGGAAGCCGCCGGCTGGACGGGATCGGTCGACCGCGGAGCCACGGGACGTGATTGCCAGGGCAACCATCACCAGTGCGACGCCAACCCAACCTGTAGGTGCGATCCGCTCGCCCAGCACCGTCGCAGCCAGGACCGCGGCGGTGACCGGTTCGACCAGCGTCAAAGTGATCACCGCCGGTGCCGTCAGCAGCGTCAGGCTCCGGCCGTACATCGTGTACGCCACCGTGAGCGTGGCCACGCCGAGGTACGTCGCGATGAGCGCGCCGCGCCCGCTTGTCAGCCAGCCCATCGGCTGCACGAACATGATGGGCGCAACCATCACCGCGGCCGCAGTGAACATGCAGCCGAGGCTCAGCGTTGCACCGAGACCGCGGTCGATCTGGCGTTTGCTCAGTGTCGTGAACGACGCCCAGCCGAAGCCCGAACCGAGCGCGGCAGCGACGCCGCCTGGGTCGACGGCGTCAGCGTCGCCGGTCAAGGCCAGGAGTGCGACCCCGCAAACTCCGGTTGCGGTGCCGATCACCCAGGATCTGGACGGCCGCTGACGCGTCGTCGCAGCGTGAATCAATCCCGAGAACACCGGCCCGCTCCCGATCGTCACCACCGTTGCGAGGGCCACACCGGTTCGCGTCGTCGCCACGAAGTACAGCAGTTGGAACGCAGCGACACCGACCCCGCCAACGATCACCGACCGCAGGTAGCGGCGAGCGTGCGCCAACTGCGCACCGTTGGCCCACGCTGCGACCATCAGCAGCGGACCCCCGATGCCGAGGCGAACGGCACCGAGCGCGAGCGGCGAGGCTGCCACAGGGGCATACTCCACGATGGTGCCTGTCGTGCCGAACAGCGCTGCCGCGAGCAGCACGAGAATTGTGCCAAGCTGGTGATCGGCCAGACGTCGGGGCACGAAGCAAACGATAATTGACGTGTCGACGTCCGGTGGGTGAACGACCTACCGATCGCAGGCACCCGTACTGGAGCATCACTTGGGGAACATTCGATTTCGGCACGCGATCGCCATACTGCTGGCGTTCTTTGCTTTCGGAGGGGCGCTGTCAACCCCCGCATCCGCCGACGAGGTCACGATCAAGGTCAGGGTCCAGGACCAGATCGAGGTCGATGGCAAGTCGAAGAAGGAGCCGGTCCCTGGTGTGACCGTGAGCGTTCTCGATGCATCCGGGGCGGAGGTGGCAACGGGTGTCACCGACGACAAGGGCCTGGTGTTGTTCCCGCTGCCCGTCGAGGCGGCCTACACGGTCGTCCTCGATGAAGCCACGCTGCCCGCCGGCACGGCGCTCACGGCGCGTACGCCG
>JANOKQ010000570.1:0-1659 GCA_031419375.1 Acidimicrobiaceae bacterium | reverse complement strand
GGCGGAGACATGGCTGTGCCAGTCGGTCCGGTCGGCGGAGACATGGCTGTGCCAGTCGGTCCGGTCGGCGGAGACAACGGCGACCCCGCAGGACTAACCGGAGCCGACAACGGCGACCCCATAGGACCAGCGTTTCCGAGGCCGGCGGCTGCGGACGGCCCGGCTGCGATTGCCTCACCGCCGAGCACGGAGGCCCCGAGCACAGCTCCCCCGGCAACCGCCGCGCCGATACCTACGGCGCTGCCGGTGACGGCACCAAGCGTGCCACCACCAGTTCCGCCGGCCGATTCGGTCGTCCCAACAGTCGGTGTGTCGGGACGCATCCGCCACCCGGCAGAGGCGGCACCCTCGGCGAGTTCGGGGCCGCCGGGCTGTTCGACCAGCTGAGCTGCCGCTGCGTCGGCTCGCGAGATGAGCACCAACCCGGCAGTCGAAATCCCTGCCAAGCGGCCGGCCTCCGACCACAGGCCCTTGCGATAGTCGTCGAGACCGTCGTCGAGGACGAGCACCACCGCGCCCGGCTCGGCACCCAGCTGGAGGCGGACGTCGGCGACGACCGACGCGATGACGTGGCCGATCAACGACTCGATTCCGTAGGGCGTTCCGCCGAGAATCATCGGTTCGGCGGCACCCAGACGCGCCACGAAATCCGACGTCACGTGCTGAGCGTTCGGCGCGCCGACGACCCTCGACCCGGCGACCATTTCGCCGTCGACCAGCCCCACCACCGAATCGACGACCCCGCCGACGGGAGCAGAGCGGCCACCGTCGACTTCGACAACTCCGGCGAGCGCCGACCAATGTGTCTCAGCCGACCCCACCAACATCCCAAGTCTGTACGTCACTCGTGTCGCCTCTCGTCGAATGCCAATCTAGAAGGCTTGGGTCGGAGATAGTGGTCAATCTGACGTGATGGTCTGCGCGGCCACGCATGAGGTACCGGGCCGGGTAGATACCCGGTGCACGCCGATCCTTGTGTGAATATCGATTCCATCGACGAACGACTTCGAGAGGTTTTCGGTGGATGACGACAAGGACGACAAAGACGACAAGAAGGAAATCCCGCTTGACGAACTCGAGTGGCCCGACGACTCTGGCAGCGCTGGTTCATCGAGCGAGACCGAACCCAGTCCGGCACCGGACGACGCGAACGGCGTCGACTGGCAGGCGCATTACACGAAAGTTGTCGGGGCCGACGGTTCTGTCACCGTGACGCCGATCCTCGTGGACCGGCCGATCGACACCTCCTATGTGGCGGGTGAAGGAACGCGTGACTCGGACGGGGACGGGCTGACCGACTACGACGAGAAGCGTCGGGGCACCGACCCCAACAATGCCGACACCGACGGCGACGGGTTTTCTGATGGTCTCGAGACCGACTGGGGCTTCAACGCCGCAACGACATGGAGCCCGCCGAATGCGACGGCCGACGATGTCGACGGCGATGGAGTTTCGAACCTTGATGAGATCAGGCTGGGTGGCTCGCCAAGCGTCGACGTGCACGCCGCCGCCGGGTTGGGAAGCGACCGGACCGAGCTTGGTCGCCAGTACTACGAGGCACACAGGGGTGAGAACCCGATCGGAGATGCCTGGCTGCGCCAAAGCGTCGGGATTGAGGCGACCGCCGAGGAGGAACGGGTGCTGTTCGACGCAATCGGC
>JANOKQ010000569.1:0-5030 GCA_031419375.1 Acidimicrobiaceae bacterium | reverse complement strand
CCGACGGCGATGTCGTCGGGCTCGGCTGCAGCAATCAGCTGGCGCGAGAACACGAGATCGAATCCGACGTCGTTGCCGAGTGCAGTGAGCACCGCCGAATCATCGACGAGCGAACGTGCCGGTAACGACTGTGCCCATGGTGGCAGTACGAACAGCGATGCCAGTGCCGCAGCATCGGTCGAGCTCCCACCGTTGCCGAACACGAACATTCGGCCACCCTTGGCGAACCGCTCGGCCATCGCTGCGGCCGCCGTTTCGAGGGCCACCGCCGCCCCCGCCAAGGTGGCCTCACGTAGTTGCGCGCTCGTCGCAACCTTGCTGCGCGCAGATTCCGCGAGGTCGACCAGCAGTGCACCGACATCGCGTTCGCCAGCCTCGATGAACGGATACAGGAAATCGGTACCGTCGCTCACGGCAGCACCGTGATCGCCGCGCCAGCGTGGATGAGCACGAGATCCCCGGACAACAGTGGATCGACGATCGTGGTGTCGATCATCTCAACCCCGCGCGCTGTACGGACTTTGGCCGTCGCGAAGTCGACAACACCGATCACCTCGCCGAGGCGCCCCTCGTCTGAACAGGTGATGCACGCCTCGCCCTCGTCGCAGTCGGCCGGGTCGGCTGTGGTGAGCAGCCCGGGGTGTTCGAAGCACACGTGCGTCAGCTCCCACAGCACGTGATACAGCAGCACCAGCCGGCCATCGTGCTGCGCCGTTGCATCGCCATCGTCATCGACCCACACGATGTGATCGGCCGACGCCTCGCCCGGCCGGCCCGTCGGCACCTCACCGGCACCGAGCCAGATCGTCGATGCGCCCCATGCTTGGGCTCGGCGCAGCACCGAGTGCGTGACGGGCTCGTCACGCCGGCTCACCACGAGCACCACGTCGCCGGCACGCACCGCGGCCCGCAACGTCGCGACCGGGTTGGATGGCGACACGCTGACCGCCGGGAGGGCTCGCTTGCCGACCACCACCGGATGAACGAACTCGACTGCGACATGACGAGCATGCTCTGGCCATTCGGGGGCCAGGCACCACAACGTGGCACCGTCGGCGAACCGTCGTGCCAGGGCCAGCGCGGCCAGCGCGAGCGCGTGCCCCAGGTCGCGTCCGGTGCCACCGCCGTCCCCAGCCGGCATGCCGGCGCGTACGCCGTCCCCAGCCGGCATGCCGGCGCGTACGCCATCTGCGATGGACGTCACCTGTCACCTCCTTGCGCAGCACCATCCAGGTGGACGGCGATCGACCGGACAGTACGCCCTCGCACCGTGTACGGCAAGCGGTCCGGTCGCGTGCCGATCGGCCCCGACCACACCTCGGCACACTGGGCTATTCTTCGCTGACAATGACCACGCCCATTGACGCCGCCAATCGGATCATCCGCGGCGATGCGGCCGATCAGCGGTTCGGCCAGGCCTTGCTCGACATGCTCGGACACCTGCCCAACCTGGCCCTGTTCGGCCACGATCGCGAATGGAAGATCACCAGCTGGAACAAGGGTGCCGAACGGATCTTCGGGTATCCCAGCGACGAGATCATCGGATCGAGCGTGCACGACCTCGTGCCAGAGCACGTCCGCGGCGATCTGCAGGTGGTCGCGGGCCACGTCGCCGACGGCGAACGCGTCGAGCGCGTGTTCACCGAGATCCAGCGCAAGGACGGCATGCTCGTTCCGATCGCGTTGTCGATCGCACCCGTCCACGACGCGACTGGCGGCTTCGTCGGATCGGTCGCGGTTGCCCAGGAGCTGACGGAGATTCGCCTCGCCCAAGCAGCGCTCGGCGAAGTCGAACAGCGTTTTCAGGAATGGGAGGCGCTCGCCCACGTGGGGCGGTGGCTGTGGGACGTCGGCACAGACGCCGTGCAGTGGAGCGACGAACTGCACCGCATGCACGGGGTCCCCCCGTCCGACTTCGCCGGCACCCTCCCGGGCCATCTCGCCGCCATCCACACTGACGACCGCGACCGGGTCCAGTCGTTGATGCAACGCTGCGTCTCGTCGCGCGAACCGTTTCACGCGCAGTACCGCGTGTCCGGTGACGATCACGCGGCGACGCTGCTGGAGATGCACGCCGAGCCCGAGGTCGGGTCGTCGGGCGCGGTGGTCGGCGTCCGCGGCGTGAGCCACGATGTCAGCCTCAATGCCGCTCGGCAATGAGGCGCACCCGCTCGACAAGATCACTGGGCACGGTCGCAGTCACGGGAGAGTGATCCGTGTCATCGAGCAGTGACGCCAGACCTCGCAGCGAGTGTGCGGCATGGGACCGCACCGCGGCAACGAGCCCTCGGAACTCATCGGAGTCACGGATGGCCGCGGCGGCGTCGATCACCTCGTCGAGCGTTTCCCCACCGGCGCGGGCACCCATCACGTACCCGGCAGCGAACATCAACACGATCCCCATGGTGCCTCCCCGTCAGTTGTCATCGAAGCCGCCCGGTCGGTCGCAGATGGCCTCGACGTGCAACTTCACGATCACATCGGGATAGATGCGCAGCATCAATGCCGTCGGCGAGGCGATTCCGAAGTCGCGAATGTCGATCAACTGCTCGCCGCGCACGACGATCGTGTCGGCCCGCGTCTCCACCGCAACGGTGCCATCAAGGGCTGTGGTGACCCCGTGGAAGTGGACATCGCCGCCGAGGCGGTACCGGCCGGAACCACCGAGCGACGCGCATGAACGCAGGTCGAGCAGCATCGTGGGATATCGCCTGGCATCGACGCGGCGCATCAGTTCTGCGTCGTACAAGCTGTTGCCCGATCGCAGCCGGGACACGTCGATTTCCAGCCGCGCGCTCGGTGCGGCTGCCGGGTCCACGCAGCCGTCGATGATCACGGCCTCGACCTCGCCGGTTACGCCCGCAGCTCCGAACGTGATCGGCCCGACCGATGATCGGGCCTCGATCAACACCACCGACCGCTGCGGTACCAACCGGTACCGGCCGGCTGCGCCATCGTGACCGGCGCCATCCTGACCGGCGACGACGTAGCCAAAGCCATCGTGACCGGCTTCGTCTGGATCGAGCCGGTCGACCGCTGCGCCGAGCGGCACGTGGCTGCGGTCGGCTGGGGAGGTAGACGACACCGACGACCACGGTGTCGCAGTGACCGCGTGCCAACCGCCCTCCACCTCGGCCAGCACGGCATCGACGGTACCGGTGCCCACGTAGCGGCGCAAAACTCGATCGAGCCCATCGCGTTCCTGCTTGATCACCCCCATCCACTGCCGCAGGACCTGCTCACCGTGTTCGGTGATGCGGTACGAACGGCGGCCCTGCACAGCGCGTCGCTCGTCGCCTCCCGAGTCGACGAGGCCGTCGTGTTCCAGTTGCGCCAGGGCGCGGTACACGCTCGGACGGTCGACACGGCCCATCTGCAGTTGGTGCACGCCCTTGGCCAGGCTGTAGCCGTGCTGGGCCTCTTCGACAAGCAGCAGCAGGATCGCCGGCAACAGGAAGTGGCGCGGCGCGGCAACCTCGAATCGCGAGCGAGCCACGGCCTGCCAACCCGTGATTGCAGCGTCCTGTTCGATCACTCTGCCCCCAGCTTCCGTTACCCCTGCGGCCCCTGTTCCCGAATGTGACGATTTCAAACACACAATTTCGGGCGATCGCGTCAGTGTGCTACAGGAATTCACGTGTCGCGGGTGTGTTGCTGGGAACCTCAGCTCGGCGCGAAGATCGCTGTCAGCGAGCTGTCGGACAGGAAGGCTGCGCCGTTGGACGCTTGACAGACGAGGTTGACGGTGAACATCACACCTTCGGTCACGTCGAAGCCACGCGTCGCGCCGATCACTTCACTTTCGGTCGCACCACCCGTTGGAATATTGACGTACTGGCGCGACTGAAGATCGAGAGCAACGCCCTGAGTGATCGAGCACGTGGCAATGAAGGCGGCGCTGCCGCCTCGCCAGAGGTAGCCTCCTGAGTTGACGATCACCTTGCCGTTGGCTGGCGGCAGGATGCTGACCGTTCGGTACACGGTGTGGGTCGTGTTGAGGGCCTCCTGCTGGAAACCACCGGCGTAGGCGGCGGCGCTGTTGGTGAGCGGCGAGACCATCGCGTCGACTTCCGCCTTGGTGTAATAGACGTCGTTGTGGTTGTGGTCTTCGTAGTAGCCGACGATGTCGACGATCACGTTGACCGACCCAAATTTGTTGAAGATGTTGAACTGGCCCAAAGCGTTGACATCAACGGTGACCGCGTTCGGAACCGGCGGTTGGCCGGGTGTCGGGTTGAGGTTAGACGTCAACGGTTGGGTTGCCCCAGCCGGAAAGATGGTCAGGAATGTGGGCGCAGTGGGGTCGACGGCGGTGACGTTGAGCGACAGCGCAGTAGCCCCGATCGGGATCGCCGGGCTCGAGCAGAGTCCGTTACTGCCATGTGCGCTGAGGGTGAACGTGCCGTTCGGCCCGATGGGCGTGTTTCGTGTTCCCACGGTGTCGGGTGCTGGGCGGGTGTCGGCAAGCCGGCACGGTGTGATCGGAACGAACGAGGTGCGTTCACCGCTTCCGATGGTTGCGCGGGCAAGGTTCATCCCACCTGCCCCAAGCGTGATCGCAACCACTGCCCCGATCGCAGCCCAACGTGTCCGAAAATGAGAAGAAGTAGTGTTCATTCACGCGACCATAGCCCCGCGCTCGATGTGCGATTCCCACATGCTGTTCACGTGAGGGCCACGGTCCGGTGCCTATGATCCGGCGGTGCACGAAGTCTCGCTCTGCACGGCGATTGCCAAGATTGCGCATCTCGCCGCCGCTGGACGACCGGTGGAACGCGTACGTGTCGACGTCGGGTATTTACGCCAAGTCGTTCCCGATACGCTGAGCCACAGCTGGGAGATGGTGGTGTTCGGTACGCCGCTGGAAGGGGTGCCGCTCGAGGTCCGCCAGATCCCAGCAGTGATCGAGTGCAAGGCGTGCGCGGCCACCACCACGCTCGACGAGCCGCTGTTTCGATGTGGTCAGTGCGGTTCGACCGAGACGTCTGTGGTCAGCGGCGAGGAGCTCTCGGTCACGTCGATCGACATCA
>JANOKQ010000568.1:0-4099 GCA_031419375.1 Acidimicrobiaceae bacterium | reverse complement strand
GGCCTGTCGAGACAGCGGAATGTTGCGCGAACCTCCATCACAGTCGCAGGGCATTGACCATCCACGCGACGGCCGCCGGCACGGGCTCGATGATCGCAGCTGGCGTCCGTTGCGCGATGACACGAGCGGCGCGTGCCAACGGGCCGCCGCCGATGATCACCGCATCTGCACCGTCCTCGGCGACACAGAGATCGACGAGCGCTTGCAGCCGCTGTTCGAGGGCCACGGGATCTGCTGTCAGGCGCACCGGGTCATCCGTCGAGATGCGAATGCTCGCGAGGCCGGTCGCGCAGCCGAGCTTCTCGACCCGCGCACGCATCGCCGGCTCGAGCAAAGGGGTCGTGGTGACGATCGAGAAGCGCCGCCCACCGGCATGGGCCGCCAGGATGGAGGCCTCGCCGATGCCGACAACCGGAACTTTCAACCGGTTGCGCAGCAGATCAGCGCCGGGATCGCCGAACGCAGCGACGATGACGCCAGCCGAGATCAGCTCCGGCTCCAGCACTGCGACAGCTGCAATCGACAGCTCGAGACTGCGCCCGTCGACGATGAGCGGCAATCCCTGCCGAGCTTGTGACGCCGGTGATCGATAGCCCCCGCGGCGCCGCCGCCCGGGCCATCTCGAGCATCAGGTCCGTTGTCGCTGTCGAGGTGTTAGGGTTGACGAGCTGGATCGTGGTCATGCCCGACGATGGATCGAACAACCGTCAGGCGCAAGACCCCCGCTTCGCGCTCGCCCAAAAATCGGGCACGCGGCCTGATCAATTTGCGCATTTTAGGATCGGCTGCCGGATAGCCTGTGGCTCGCGCTTTGTGCCATACTGTTCGCGGCGGGGCGCTTGTCGAAGCGGGCTATGAGAGCGGTTTGATGGCGGACGGGGCAGACTTGAAAACCGCAAAGACTGAAAACGCGCTGCGTTTGGCCGGCCACACCGTCGATATCGACGCGGTGACGCACAGATACGCCACGCAACCCGCGGTCGACGACGTGACACTGTCGGTTCATGCCAGCGAGATCATGGCTCTCCTCGGTCCATCGGGCTGCGGAAAGACGACGCTGCTTAGGATCATCGCAGGCTTTGTGCGCCAGAGCGCAGGGCAAATCCTCGTTGACGGGCACAGCATCGACGACCGTCCGCCGAACCTGCGCAATATCGGCATCGTCTTCCAGAACTACGCGCTGTTTCCGCATATGACAGTCGGCGAGAACATCGCCTACGGGCTTAAAGCGCGCGGGCGGCCAACGCACGAGATTGGCGAACGCGTCGCCCAGATGATCGACGTGGTTCGCCTGGGTGGTATGAGTGATCGGTTGCCGCGTCAGTTGTCGGGGGGGCAACAGCAACGGGTCGCGCTTGCACGCGTGCTCGCGGTCGAGCCCTCGGTCGTGCTGCTCGATGAGCCGTTCAGTGCCTTGGACAAGAGCTTGCGTCTCGACATGCAAATCGAAATCAAGCGCCTGCAACGCGAGCTCGGGCTGACGGCGATCCTGGTCACCCATGATCAAGATGAGGCAATGAGTGTCGCCGACCGCATAGCGGTGATGAACAAGGGGCGAATCGAGCAATGCGATACGCCCGTCGCCGTCTATGACAGGCCGTCGAGCCTTTTCGTCGCCGGCTTCATCGGCTCCATGAATCAATTTGCGGGGGTCGTCACCGGCGTCGATGCGGGCCGTGCGCACATCGCGCTCGATGCCGGCGGAACAATGCCCGCCATCAGCCATGGCTCCACAAGCGTTGGCCAGCGTGTCATCGTGGCGGTCCGTCCGGAGCAACTGACGCTGCACGAGCGCGCGACAGACGGGCTCGTACCCGTCAGCCATCGCCTCACCGTGCCGCTCGGGCCCCAGACCATCCACGAAATGGAGACCAGCGACGGACGACCGATCAAGATCATCGAACCGCGCGCAGGTGCGCCACGCCAGCCGGGCGCGCAGATGTGGCTTGGCCTCCGCACTGGTACCGAAGTGTCCGCCTTCCCTGTCTTACATAACTAAATCAACCGCAACACCGACCCAAGGAGCACCTGCCATGAAACATCCCCGTCCCGATCGCCGCCAAGTGATGGCCGGCGCCGCAGCCATCGGCGGCACGGCACTGTTCGGCGGCTCCGCTTATGCCAAGGGCTCCGTCACGGCGGCGATCTACCCGGGCAGCTGGGACGAGCAGTATCGCTCGATCGTGCTGCCGGCACTCAAAAAGGCGCATGACGTGGATCTCGCGCTGGAGCCGCTGTTTGCCGTCGATCAGATTGCCAAGGCCGTCGCCGCCCGCGGCGTCGCCCCTTTCGACAGCTTTGTACTCGACCCCGGCCCGCGCGTGACGGCTATCGAGCGGGGCCTGCTCGAGCCGTTCGACGGCAAAAAGCTGACAAACGCGTCGAAGCTTGCGGCAACCGGCATCGATGGCTGGGGGGCCGCGGTGAATTCACAGATCGTCGGCATTGCCTACAATCCGAAGAAACTGCCGAAACCGAAAAGCTGGAAGGACCTGTTCCAGGAACCGTATGTCTCGAAACTTGGCCTGACAGGCTTTCAGACGACGTTCGGCACGGTTTCATTGATCGAGATGGCGAAGGCGTTCGGCGGCTCTGAGGCCAACATCGAACCCATCTTTGCCGAGATCAAGAAGATCCTGTCGAAGGTCGCAGCCGTGACGCCGCCCGCCGCTTTGCCTGGCATGTTCCAGCAGGGCCAGATCGACGTTACCTACACGAACACCAACAACGTCTCGACGCTCAAAGCCCGCGGTGTCGACATCGAATTCGCCATGCCGGAGGAAGGAGCCATCACCTTCGTGACGACGCTGCACATTGCCAAGGGCGGCGAGAACAAGGACAACGCCTACAAATACATCGATACCGTTATCTCGGCGGCCGTGCAGGAGGCTTTGATGAAGTCTCCGGCTGGCTTGCTGCCGACCAACAAAGAGGTGGTGCTCGCCGGTGATCAACCGATCAAGAGCCTCGATGAGCTGTCGAAGCTCGTCTCGCACGATTGGACCAAGATCAACCCACAGCGGGCCGCCTGGATCGAGCGCTTCAACAAAGAAGTGACGAAATAAACGATGGTAGCGAGCCAGGCGCGAACGCCGGCAGCGGTCGCAACCGTTGCGCAGGCGGAAGACAAAGTGGGGTGGGGGCTCGCGTCCCCGCTCGGCCTCGCTTACCTGGCGTTCTTCGCTGCGCCGCTGCTGCTGCTGGGTTCGATCAGTCTTTTCGAGGACAATGAGCTGACGAAGCTCGGGTTTGCCAACTGGATCAAGTTCCTTGGCGATCCGTTCTACGTCGGCGCCATCTGGCGCACGATAGTGCTCGGCGTGCTGACGGTGCTGGCTGCAACCGTACTCGCCTATCCCATGGCATTGCTGTTTTACGAGGCGGCGCCCTGGCTGCGGCGGCTGCTGCTGTTCATCGTTGTACTGCCGCTGCTGACTTCCGTCGTCGTCCGCACGTTTGCATGGATCGTGCTGCTGGCACGCGAAGGCGTGGTCAATCAGACGCTACTCAGCATCGGCCTATCGCCGGTCCCGCTGCTGCAGACGCAACACGGTCTGGTGCTCGCGCTGATGCAGATCGAGCTGCCGTTGATGCTTTTGCCGTTGCTTGCCGTCATGCAGGGCATCGATCGGAGCCTGGTCGAAGCCTCGCGCGCCCTAGGCGCGTCGCGCTGGCGCACATTCTTCAAGGTCTTGTTGCCGCTGAGCGTGCCCGGCTGGGTGGCGGGAGCGACATTGGTCTTCGCCAGTGCGACGACCGCGTTCATTTCGCAGTCCGTGATCGGTGGTGGGCGCCTCGTCTATTTGCCCTCGGTGATCTGGCAGCAAGCCATGGTGATCTCGAACTGGCCATTCGCGGCCGTCGCCTCGATCATGCTGCTGGTCTCGGTCCTGACGGGCATCGTCGCGCTCAACGCGGTCGGTCGCTTCATCGATCCGGCGGGGAGATGACATGACGCGGCGTGTCACCTGGATGGACGCGAGCTACTTCGCTGTGATCGGCGCGCTGACGTTGATTGCCTTTCTGGTCCTGGTCGGCCCGGTGATCGTGGTCATTGTGACATCGTTCACGACATCGGCCTCACTGAAATTCCCGCCAC
>JANOKQ010000567.1:0-4913 GCA_031419375.1 Acidimicrobiaceae bacterium | reverse complement strand
GGGAACATGTCGAGCACGAACAGCTTCGGGCTGTCGACCGCGGGCCCGGCCCTGTTGGGTGCGGCAGCGAGCGGGCCTGTGGGATTGGGCGTGTCGAAGGTGCCGTCGGCGTCCCAGCGGTCCTGCCAGCGAAGTTCGATCTCGTGGGCAAGTGAGCCTGTGTACCGGAAGGTGTGTTGATCGCCGGTGGGAGTCTCGTCGGTACTGGGGTTCACGTCGGACGATTCTACGGATGCAGGATGCGGCACTACGGTTTGCTTTCATGACCGACCATCCGGTGCAGCCGACGTCGATCGTCGAGCGCCTCATCGCGGCGGCCGATCGACCGACGGGCGTCCGCTTCGTCGGCACCTCGATGGCCGTGGCCGCCGATCCGGAACACGGGTTCGTGTCGTGGAACCAGATCCATGCCGAGGCCCGAGTGGTCGGTGCCGCGTTGCAGGCCCGCGGTCTGGTCCCTGGCGATCATGTCGCCATCCTTGGCCCAACCAGCCGGTCGCTGATCACCATCATCCAGGGATGCTGGCTGGCCGGTGTCGCCAGCATGGTGCTGCCGCTACCGATGCGGATGGGTTCGCTCGACGCGTTCATCGACAGCACCCGGTCGCGCATCCGCCACGGGGACGCGAAGCTGGTGCTGATCGACGACCTGCTGGCCGACTTCTACGCTCAGGCTGCCGGCGATCCGCCGATCGAGGCGATGCGGGCGGTGCTGCCAGGTGGCAGCGGCCAGGTGAGCGGGGAGCGGCTGGAGCTTCCGGCCAACGATCCTGAACGGCTGGTGATCCTGCAGTACACGAGCGGATCGACGAGCGAACCGAAGGGCGTGATGATCCCCGACCGGGTGCTCACCGCCAACATCGACGCGTCGTGCACCGCCGCTGAGCTCACCCTCGACGAGGTGATGGTGTCGTGGTTACCGCTGTATCACGACATGGGCCTCGTCGGATTTCTGTCGATCCCGATGACCCGCGGGGTGCAGTTAGTGCAGGCCGCACCGCAGGACTTCCTGGCACGTCCGGGTAACTGGATGCAGTGGATCAGCGACTGGGGCGGTACCGCCACGGCCGGGCCGAACTTCGCCTGGGTGCTCGCCACCCGGGCGCTGAAGCGGGCCAAAGGGCTCGATCTGTCTCGCCTCACGTTGGCGCTCAGCGGTGCCGAACCGGTCGACCCGACCGCGGTCGAGGCGTTCGTCGACGCCGCCGAACCGTTCGGGTTCCTGGCCGGCAGCATGTTCCCCGCGTTCGGGATGGCCGAGGTCGCCATCGGGGCGGCGTTCCCGCCCCGCCACCGGGGTTTGCGAACCGACTCCGTCGACCGGCTGGTACTCGAGCGCGACCGGATCGCGAAACCGCTGCTCGCTGTCGACGCCGACGAAGACCTTGATGTCCGCCGGCTACCGATGCTCGGGAAAGCCGTGCCGGGGTTGGAGATGCGAATTGTCGATCCCGACACGTATGCCGAGCTACCCGAGCGGCACGTCGGCGAACTGTTGTTACGCGGCACGTCGGTCACCCCCGGCTACTACAAGCGGCCAGAGGCCACCGCGGCGCTGTTCCGGCGTGGCGGGTGGCTGTCGACGGGCGATCTCGCCTACCTGCTCGACGGCGAACTGGTGGTGTGCGGGCGGATCAAGGACGTGATCATCGTCGGTGGCCGCAACGTCTTCCCCGAAGACATCGAACGGGCTTGCGGGCAGCTTGCCGGCGTGCGCGCCGGCAACGTGATCGCGTTCGGGGTGGAGGGCTACAAGGGCAAAGAAAGCGTGGTCGTCGCCGCGGAGGTGCGCCTCGACCCGGTCGCTGAGCAGGGGGTGGGCGCGCTCGATGCGGTGCGCCACGACATCCACCACCGCACGCTCGAGGTGAGCGGGCTGCCGCCGCGTGACGTGATGCTGGTCAAGCCAGGCACGCTGCCGAAGACCTCGAGCGGCAAGTTGCAGCGCGCCAAGTGCCGCGAGCTGTACCTCGCCGAGTCGCTCGAACTGATCTCCTGATCTCCTGATCCCCTGATCCCCTGATCCCCTGATCCCGACAGTCACACCTCAGTGTCCGTGGGGCACCGCCACACGGTCTCGCCGTCGATTGTCCCGGCTGTGGGCTTCAGGCCGATGTGCTCAGCGACACGACACGAAGCTCGGTGCCCAGCGTGGATGTGCGCTTCGATGATGGTCACACCCTCGTGGACCAACCATTCGACCATCGCCGACGCAGCTTCGGACGCGTAGCCCTTCCGTTGCCAGGGCGTGCCGACCTCCCACGCAACACTCGCCGAGGTGCCATCGGCCGCGACGGTCGCCTGCACCACGCCCACGGCAGCTGTATCGGCCCGTGATCGCATGATCCAGTTGAACCATAACTCGCTGCCGTCGGGGGAGCGGCCGACGACGAGGAAGCGGTAGCGCTCACGCAGTTCGTCGACGGACAAGGGTGAACCGCCGGTGAACTCGTGCATCCGCTCATCGCCGAGCACGATTGCCATCTCATCCGCGTCGTCGGCTACGAGCGGAACGAGCTCGAGCCTCGGGGTGAGGATTACGGAACTGGAGAGCGTCATCGTGCCCGTTCCGCATCAACCCGCAGGCAGCCCGGTGTCCCCGGTTGCGTTCCCACTGGGCTCCGTCATGAACCGCGGCGACGGAGTGCCCGGAGGGTGGAAGACACCGGGCTGTGCATCTGGATTCGGAACGCACACTTCGCATTCGAGCCCGTCCGGGTCGCGGAAAAAGATGCTCAACTGCGATCCGAAGTCGGTGACGAACCCGTCACTCGCCCCGCATCCGATGAGTCGGGCGCGGATTTCGCCGAAGGCGTCGACCGAGGCGGCGAGCAGTGCGAGGTGGTCGATGCGCCAGCGACCGAACATCGGGGTCTGGTGGTCGGCTTCGGTGTTCCCGGCGATCTCGAAAACGTTCAGGTCGTGGACCGGGCCGACCTTGATGAACGACAGGCGGAAGGTGGAGGTACCGCCTTCAGTCGCAGTGTCGCGGCGGACGGTTGCGTCGAACACCTCGCGGTAGAAGCGGTGCAGTCGATCAGAATCGTGGGTGAGGATGGCGACGTGGTCGATCCCATCCAGCAGCGGCGGGCTTGACGTGATGCCGTGACCTGACGCTTCAGCGGAGTTGGATGCATCCATTGGTCGTCCCTTCGTCTGGCAGCGGCTCGCCATGAGGGTACTGCCAGACCATGGTTCCATCCGGTGTGGTTCCGGTGTGGACCCAGTTCCTGATCAGTTGCGGTAGTCCTGAACATCGCCACGCCGCCACGCCGCCCAGCTGCAAAGATGACCTGATGCAGGTCGTATACACGCCAGTTCATCAACGCCATGATCCGGATGTGGAGTTCGAGACGTCGCGTGCCCATTCGCCGTTCGAGCATGCCGGGCGGGCCGAGACGATCCGCCAAACCCTGGCAGCAGATGCCTCGTTCGGTTTTGTGGCGCCGACCGAGTGGGGCACCGGGCCGATCGCCGCGGTCCACGATCCGGGGTTGCTGCGCTTCCTCACCACCGCGTGGGCCGAGTACCAGCAACGCAACGGGCCGACGCGCGATGTGGTTCCCGACGTGTTCTTCCGTAACCCGCTGCGCAACAAGATGGCCGACCACGGTGAACCCGAATCGATCAACGGCCGGCTCGGCTGGTGGTGCTTCGAGACGACCACGCCGCTCACCGAGGGTACGTATGTTGCTGCTCGTGGGGCGGTCGACACAGCGCTCACCGCCGCGCAGATCGTGCTCGACGGCGACCGGTTCGCCTACGGGTTGTGCCGCCCGCCAGGTCACCATGCCGCCACCTCGCTGTACGGCGGATACTGCTTCTTCAACAACGCCGCCGTCGCCGCCCACCACCTCGCCTCGACCACCGGTACGAAGGTGACCGTCCTCGACGTTGATTACCACCACGGCAACGGCACGCAGGAGATCTTCTATGACCGCGACGACGTGCAGTACGTGTCGTTGCACGGTGATCCGGCCCGGGCCTATCCGTATTCGATCGGGTTCGCCGACGAGACCGGCACCGGCCGCGGCCTCGGAGCGAACCTCAACCTGCCGCTTGCCGAACGCACCGACGACGACGGTTTCGTGGTCGCGCTGGGTCGGGCGGCCGAGGCGATCAGCGCGTTCGGTCCGTCAACGCTGGTGGTGTCGCTCGGCCTCGACACGTTCGTCACCGACCCGATCTGCGATCTCGCTGTCACCACCGACGGCTTCGAGCGGTGCGGTGCGCTGGTTGCCCAACTGGGCCTGCCGACCGTGGTGCTCCAAGAGGGCGGCTACGACGTCGACCACCTCGGCGAGAACGTCCGCCGCTGGCTGTATGGGCTGGAGGGCCGCCCGGCCTGACCGGGCCCCGGCCCAAACCGGTGTCAGGCGGGCTGTTCGACGGTGGCGAGGATTGCCGACGCGTACTGGTCGAGCTTGGCCGGGCCGATCCCTTTGATGCGCGCCAACTCGGCCACGGTGGTGGGCCCCTCGGCGGCGATGGCATTCAGTACGGCGTCGCTCAGCACGGTGTAGGCGGGTTTACCGGCGGCGGGGTGCCCCCGCCACCCCCGCACCGCCTCGCCGACGACACCGAGGAGGAGCGCCGTGTGTTCCACGTGGCGATCACCCGCGCCAGCCGTGCTGTCCATGTCGTCGCGCACGAGGAACCGTCGCCAATCATCGACAACTGCTCCACCGAACCGGTTGCGCCAACGGCCCGGCAGGGACCCGGTCGGCCGATCGTCAGCGTGCCCAAGCAGGGTTCGGCCGGACCCAAGGCGGGCCACGATCTCACGTCGGCCCAAACCGCTGTGTTCGAGGCGCTGCGGGCGTGGGGGGGGCCCCCCCCCCCCCCGGAAACCCCCCACACCCGGGTGTGCGTCCCCCCACAGTAATGCAACGCCGCCCCGGGGGCCCCCCCCC
>JANOKQ010000566.1:0-1593 GCA_031419375.1 Acidimicrobiaceae bacterium | reverse complement strand
GGCATCGCCGCTGGTGGCGAACTGCTGATCGGCCACGGTTCCGGCACTCCCCCGGCGGCGCCGCCGCTGATCGGTTCGAGCTGTGTCGGCGATGTCGGCATGGCCGCGTTCGTGGCGCCGCAGTTCTCGTGCCATGCGGTGCGGATCAAACTCGACCGCGACACCGGTGTGGTGCGCGTGCTGCGCGTGGACACCGCCCACGATTCGGGCACGATCATCAACCAGGTAGGCGCGCTCGGGCAGGTGGAAGGCGGTGTGCTGATGGGTATCGGCCAGGCCCTCACCGAGGGCACCACGTACGGAGACGACGGCCGCCAGCGCAACGCCGCGCTGTTGGAGTACAAGCTGCAGACATGTGCCGATGCGCCGCCGATCTACACCCAGTTCGTGCAGATCGCCACCCCTGACGCCGGTCCACGCGGTGCGAAGGGCCTCGCCGAAGCACCGAACGTGGCGACCGCAGCGGCGATCTCCAACGCCCTCGCCCGACTCCTGGGCGAACCGGTGCGCCAACTCCCGATGACCGCAGAACGAGTGTGGGAGGCGATGCAGCGATGAGGTTCACCACCGCCACCACCGTCGACGAGGCGCTCGCCGCGCTCGCCGACGGTGCCCGACCGATCGCCGGTGGCAGCGACATGATGGTCGGCCACCGCCAGGGCAAGGCGCCGCTACCCGAACACGTGGTGGCCATCGACCGGATCAAGTCGCTCCGCCAGATCGAAGGAACGGGCACCGGCACCGGCATCGGCATCTCCATCGGCGCGCTCGTCTCGCATCACATGATCGAGTCCCACCCGCTCATCGGTGAGCGCTACAGCGCGCTCGCCGATTCGAGCGCGCTCGTCGGCTCACCATCAACCCGCAACGTCGGCACGCTCGGCGGCAACGTGATGAACGCGTCGCCGGCGATGGACACGGGAGCGCCGCTGGTGGTGCTCGGCGCCTCAACGGTGCTGCGCTCCACCATCGGCACGCGTTCAGTTGCGCTGCCCGACCTGTGGCTCAGCCCCGGCCGAACCAGTGCAGCTGCCGACGAACTCTGCGTGGCGATCACACTGCCGGCACCACCGTCGCTCTCGGGCAGCGCGTACGTGCGCCTCGAGTACCGGCGGGCGATGGAGATCGCCGTCGTCGGCGCAGCCGCATCGGTCACCCTCGATGCCGATGGCAACATCGCCGGCATCGCCGTGGCACTCACCGCAGTCGCGGCGACGATCATCAGCGTGACCGGACTCGACAGCCTGCACGGCCGAACGGTCGACGACGCAGTCGTAGCGGCCCAGCGACTCGCTGCCGAGCAGGCCCGGCCGATCAGCGATCTGCGCGCCAGCGACCGCTACCGCCGCCATTGCATTGGGGTGATGGCCCGCCGTGCGGTGGAGGCAGCAGCCCACCGCGCCACCGGCGGAGTCATCGCCGTCCCCGTCAACAGAAGCCTCGGCATCGGAGGGGCGTCATGAACGAACTGGTCACCCTCGAGGTGAACGGCACCGCCTATCCGGTGTCGATCAAGACCGACCGGAACCTGCTCAGCGTGTTGCGCACCGAGGTTGGCCTCACCGGCACCAAGGAGGGCTGCGACGACTGCGA
>JANOKQ010000565.1:0-1793 GCA_031419375.1 Acidimicrobiaceae bacterium | reverse complement strand
AACGAGTTGATCACGATCGAGGTGCCGATGTGACCCGGCATCACCACCGACGCCCGGAGGTGCGGGGCGTTCAGCCGGAAGTCATTGATCAGCGCCTCGGTGAAGCCCTTCACCGCGAACTTGGCAGCGCTGTATGCAGTGTGCGGGATGTCGGGGCCGAGCGTCGCCCAGAATCCGTTGACGCTGCTGGTGTTCACCACGTGTCCCTCGGCGCTGGCCAGCAGCATCGGCATGAATGCGCGGGTCGTTGCGTACACCCCACCCCAACACACGTTGAAGGTGGTCTCCCATTCGTCGTGGTCGTCGAGCACGAAGCTGCCACCGCCGCCGATACCGGCATTGTTGAACAGCAGGTTGACGTGATCGGTCGAGAACCCCTCGCGAACACTCGTTGCGAATGCAACGACCTGTTCTTTGTCGGAGACATCTGCGACAAAGGTGGCAACGCGGACACCCTTTTTCGCTGTTTTGCGGGCAAGTACGGCGCTGTCGTCCATGTTCTCAGCCGACACGTCACACATCGCGACATGGCAACCGTCGGCCGCCAGTTGGCGCACGAGCTCGCGCCCCATCCCGGTTCCACCGCCGGTCACCACGGCGATACGTCCCTCGAATTGTTCCATCAGCGCATCATGGCACGACTTGGATGACCCATCTCCGATCGAGTTGTCTGTCGGCATGCCCGACATCTTCGAAGAACTCGACGCCTGGCTCGATGCCAACTGGTCGCCGGACCTCTCCGTTGCCGAATGGTGGGACCGACTCGGCAACGCCGGGTGGGCTGCGCCGTCGCTTCCGGTCAACGCCTACGGTAAGGGACTGTCCCGCACCGACACGATTGCCATTGCACAACGCATCGTCGAGCGCGGTGCGCTCGGCGCGCCAGGCGGGCTCGGCATGCTGCTCGCCGCCCCCACCATCGCCACCCACGGAACGCCCGAGCAGATCGAACGCTTCATCAAGCCGATCGTCACCGGAGCACAGGGCTGGTGCCAGCTGTTCAGCGAGCCCGGTGCCGGCTCCGACCTCGCGGGCCTCGGCACCCGCGCTGTCAAGGACGGCGACGAGTGGGTGGTCAACGGTCAGAAGGTGTGGACCTCCAGCGGGCACGTCTCGGACATGGGCATGTTGATCGCCCGCACCAACCCCGAAGCCCCGAAGCACCAAGGCATCAGCTGGTTCGCGTTCAACATGCACCAGGCCGAACACGTCGATGTGCGGCCGCTGCGCGAACTCACCGGTCGGGCGTTGTTCAACGAGGTGTTCATGTCGGATGCCCGGGTGAGCGACGATTCGCTGGTTGGTGGGCTGAACAACGGGTGGGCGGTTGCCAACACCACCTTGGCCTACGAGCGCAGCGGGCTCGGTGCCGGTGGCAGCGTGGCTGTTGCGCTCGCGGTGCCGGGCACGATCGCCGGCGATCTCGACAAACCGGCCGGTGAGTTCGTCACCACAACCCGTGCCCCCGGTGGGGGCGGTGGCGGGACGGCGGTCGGCGGCGCGCAGAAGATGTTCATCGACATGGCCACACGTAACGGCAAGATCGCCGATCCTCCAATTCGCCAGGCATTGATGAAGCTGTACACGTTGGGCGAGGTCGGCAGGTACACCGCGTTGCGACTGAAGGCCGAGCAACGCGCCGGTCGAGACATCCCCGGTGCCGGCAACATCGCCAAGTTGTCGATGAGCGAGATCGTGCGCCAGTCGCGCGACCTCGGCCTAGCAATCACGGGCGGGTACGGCATGCTGCACGGCTACACCGCCGAGGCGCGCACCAAGCTCGACGAGGCAAC
>JANOKQ010000564.1:0-2225 GCA_031419375.1 Acidimicrobiaceae bacterium | reverse complement strand
GCGTGATCCGAGCGATCGAACCGTGCACCGCGGCGACGGTGCCGAATCGCATCATCACCGCCGGGTTCATCGATGTGCAGGTGAACGGGATCGACGACATCGACGTGGCCACGGCCGACGGCGACGACTGGGGCCATCTGGACGAACGCCTCGTCGCCCAGGGTGTCACCACGTGGTGTCCGACGCTGGTCACCACGGCGCTGCACCGGTACGCCGCGCCGCTTCAGCGCATCGCTGCGGCCCAGCGCCGCCCGAGCGGTGGTCGCCCCACGATTGCTGGCGTGCACCTCGAAGGCCCGTTCCTCGGTGGCGCACACGGTGCACATCGATCCGGCCTCGTCGTCGCCATCGACACGGGCTTTCTCGCCTCGCTACCAGATCACGTCGCGCTCGTCACCCTCGGCGCCGAGCAGCCCGGTGCCGCCGAAGCTATCCGTGCGCTGCGGGGGCGGAACGTGGTGGTGTCGGTGGGTCATTCGATGGCGTCCGAGCGCGACTTCGATAGCGCAGTCGATGCCGGCGCAACCCTGGTCACCCATCTCTTCAACGCCATGTCGGGCCTCCACCACCGCTCCCCGGGGGTTGCGGCGTGGGCGATCACGAACCCCGCGGTGTCGGCGTCGCTGATCGCCGATGGCGTGCACGTGCACCCGCGGATGATCCGCTTGGCATTTCAGGCACTCGGCGCGCAGCGCTGTGTTCTGATCACCGACTCGGTGGCCTGGCGGGCAGGAACCACCGGCCCTGTCCGGATCGCGATGGCCGACGGCGCACCACGGCTGCCCGATGGCACGCTCGCCGGTAGCGCGTTGACGATGGACGCCGCAATCCGGACCTGTGTCGGCGCCGGCGTCGCGCTCGCCGATGCACTTACTGCCGCGAGCGCCAACCCGGCCCGCCTCCTCGGCCTTCGCGATCGGGGCACCATCGCCGTGGGCCAACGCGCCGACCTCGTTGCCCTCGGTGCCGACCTCGGTGCCGACCTCGGTGCCGACCTCGGTGCCGACCTCGGTGCCGACCTCGGGGTCGAGGCGGTGTGGGTCGCCGGCGAGCAGGTGCGCTGACGCGACCGGTACCCTCGCCCGGATGCACATCGTTTCCGCCCTCTTCGTCGAGAACTTCGAGATGCGCCAGGCACCCGGGCCCTCCACCCGCATCGATCTCACCGGCGCGATGTTCTCGATGGCTGCGCCGTCGCCCGTGCCGGTCACGTTGTCGCCCCACCTGGTCGGACTGATCTTCTGCCCGCCCGACGAACCCGGGCAGGGCGTGTTCGAGGTGGTCTTCCGCAACGGCATGGGCGCCGACGACGAACAGATCGCCCGCAACGTCAGCCCATTCACCGTGGAACCCGGCAAGTTCACCTACCGGCTGGTGCGCGGCGAACTGGATTTCACCGAGTACCGCCAGATCTTCGCCCACTGCCGGATCGGTCACGGCCCCTGGCACCTCGTTCCGTTCACGCTGCTCCCGCCTGTCGCCTAACTCGCCTACCTAACGCGCCTGCCAGCGCGGCGATGACCAGGTCAGGGGTTCAGGGTTCGCTCACCCTGCGGCGGGTACAGTCGCAGTGTGTCGTTGACCCCTGAACAAGACCAGCAAGCCATCTCGCTCATCCGCGGGTTTGCGATGGACGCCCCGCTGCAGGCAAAGAGCGGGCATCAAGGCACCGCCATGGCGCTTGCGCCCCTCGCCCATGTGCTCTACAGCAGGGTGATGCGCCACGATCCGGCCACTCCCGAATGGCCCGATCGCGACCGGTTCATCCTGTCCAACGGCCACGCCTCGATCCTGCAGTACTCCATGCTCTACCTCAGTGGGTACGGCCTCGCGCTCGACGACATCAAGCATTTCCGGCAATGGGAATCAGCCACCCCCGGCCACCCCGAGGTGCGCCACACCACAGGCGTCGAAGTCACCACCGGCCCGCTCGGCCAGGGGTTCGCCAACGCGGTCGGCATGGCCATCGCCGAGCGGCGTCTCGGCAGCCAGTTCCCCGGCCTCATCGACCATCACACGTTCGTCATCGCCGGCGACGGCTGCTTCATGGAAGGTGTCAGCCACGAGGCCGCCTCGTTGGCCGGTCACCTCGGTCTCGGTGGGCTCGTGTGTGTCTATGACGACAATCACGTCACCATCGATGGCATCACAGAGCTCGCCTACAGCGACAACGTCGCGCGCCGGTTCGAGGCGTACGGATGGCACGTCGAAGACATCGGCGAGGC
>JANOKQ010000563.1:0-7792 GCA_031419375.1 Acidimicrobiaceae bacterium | reverse complement strand
CGAGTCGGCACGGGTGAACGGCAAACCGCGGATTGTGTCGCAGCGCTATCTGGGATCGGCTGAGGAGATCGCAGCTCGTTTGTCTGAGACCGGGCCTGGGGAACCGGACCGGACCCGACATCTCGCGTTCGGGGATCTGGCCGCGGTGTGGGGCATGCTCGAACGTCTCGGGGTCGCCGGGATCGTCGATGAGGTGGTCGGGCCGCGCCGCGGTGATGCGCGGGCGTCGGTCGGGACCTATATCGCGTTAGCAGTCGCGAACCGGTTGGGACGTTGTCCCGAGGTCTGTTGAAGTTTGGTGGTGATCCCTCCCTGGGCTCTGTCGTTGCTGGCAGAGTTCGGGGTCCACCAAGACACTCGAAAGAGAGAGGGATCACCGATGAAGAAGGTACCTGTTGTGAAGATCACGACACCGCCGCCTGGGCCGGTGTTGGCTGGTTTGCCGTTCGAAGCGACCGTTGTGTTGGCGGACGTGGCTGGTGCGATGCGCGATGGCCTGTTGGCGTTCTCGGCGGCCGCGGGGTTGGTGGTGATGCGCCAGATGCTCGACGCGGAACTCGCCTCGATCGTCGGCGCGAAACACGCCAAGCTCGGTTCTGACCGGGTCGGGAACTGGCATGGGACCACGACCGGGCAGGTTGTGTTGGGCGGTCGAACGGTGTCGGTGGAACGACCCCGCGGCCGTTACGCCGGCGGCGACGGCGGCGAGGTTGAGTTGGACACGTGGGCGGCGTTCGCGTCGGATGATCTGTTGTGTCAGGTTGTTGTCGAACGGATGCTGGCCGGGGTCGCCACCCGCCGTCATGTCGATGTGGCCGAACCGGTCGGGCCGCTCAAGGAACGAGGCGTGTCGAAATCGGCGGTGTCACGCCGGTTCGTGACCGCGACGACCGCGGCGTTGAAAGAGTTGATGGCCCGCGACCTGACCGGTTTGGAGGTGGCGGTGGTGATGATCGACGGGCTCAACGTCGCGGATCAGATGATCGTCGTCGCGATGGTGATCACCACCGATGGGACCAAGATCCCTGTCGGTCTGATCCTGGGTGACACCGAAAACGCGGTGGTCGTCACCGATCTCCTCGCCGATCTGGTGGCTCGCGGTCTGCGCACCAACCAGGGCATCCTGGTGGTGCTCGACGGGGCCAAGGCGTTGCGGACCGGGATCATGAAAGTGTTCGGTGACCAGGCTGTTGTGCAGCGTTGCACGTTGCATTATGCCGAGCAGCGGATTATGCCGAGTAGCGGCCGAGAACCGGTGTGGGCAGGGACTTCGCGTTGTTGAAGTCGGCATAATCACAGGGCTTCCAGGAAGGCGAGGAGCGAGTCCGGAGGGTAATAGCGGCCGGGCTTGGTGCCTGCCGGCGTGGTCCGGGCGAGGGCTCGTTCTTTGATGGTGAGGTCGGCGTGGAGGTAGATCTGGGTGGTCTCGATGCCTTCGTGGCCGAGCCAGAGCGCGATGACGGTGATGTCGACGCCGACGGCCAGCAGGGACATCGCACATGTGTGACGTAGGACGTGCGGCGACACGGTCTTGGTGGCCAGCGATGGACATAGCGTCGCGGCAGCGTCCACATGTCTGGTCACGAGCAAGGCGACAGCGTCGCGGCTGAGGGGCCCGCCCCGTCGGCTGGGGAAGAGAGGGTCACATGGTTCTCCTCGACGTTCAGTCAGCCAGACGCGAAGGACCCCACGCGCTTGAGCAGTGAGGGGAGTGATCCTCTCTTTGCGTCCTTTGCCGTGGCAGCGCAGGTGGGCGCCAGTCCCGAGGTCCACGTCGGCGCAAGTGAGGGACGTGAGCTCGGTGACGCGAAGGCCGGTCTGGACGGCGACGAGGAGGAGCGCGTGGTCCCGGCGGCCGACCCAGGTGTCGCGGTCGGGGGCGCCGAGCAGCGCGTCGACCTCGTCGTGGGTGAGGAATGACACGAGCTGTCGGTCGGTCCGTTTGGATGGGATGGCCAGCACCCGCTGGATCAGCTCGGCGTTGTCGGGGTGGCGCAGCGCGGCGTAGGCGAACAGCGAGTGGACCGCGGCGAGTCGCGTGTTGCGGGTGCGCACGCTGTTGTGGCGCTCGATCTCGAGATGGTCGAGGAACGCGCCGATGAGCACGGCGTCGAGATCCTCAAGGGCCAGCTTCGAGGGTGTCTTGCCGGTGCGGCGCTGAGCGAAGGCCAACAGCAGCCGGTAGGTGTCGCGATAGGAGGCCACCGTGTTCGGACTTGCCCGAAGCTGGGTCAGCATTCGCTCGGTGAAGAAGCTCTGCATGGTGGGAGCCAGCGTGCTCATGCCGGTTCACCGGCGAGCGCGTCGAGGCGGGCGACGACGAGGCCGAGCAACTCAGGCGCAGCGGACAGATACCAGTACGTGCTGGCGGGGTGAACATGACCGAGGAAGGTCGACAGCAGCGGCAAGCGAGCCTGCACGTCAGCACCATCGCGATACCAGCCGAGCAGCGTCCGCACCGCGAAGCTGTGCCTCAAATCGTGGGGCCTTGGCCGGCACTTCGCCGAGCGGGGCTCGAGGCCCGCTCGGCGAACCAGGTCGAGCCAGGCCACATGCGCGTTGCAGTAGAGCAGTCGGGTGCCGGCCGTCGAGATGAAGAATGCGTGCCCGGCCGGTCGGCGCCAGAGCCGGTCACGTTCGCGGGCGTAGGTGCCGAGCGCGTCGACGGTGCTGGCGTGCAAGGGGACCTCGCGTGACTTCCCGAACTTGGTGAAGCGGATCGTCAAGACGCCTTCGACGAGGTCGACGTCGTCGCGGTCGAGCCGGAGGGCCTCGCCGATGCGAAGCCCCGTCACCGCCAACAACCCCACGAGGGTCTCGAAGGTCGCCGTCCGCAGGGGCGAGCGGAACCGGCCGGCGGCGGCCATGAGCGCTGCAATGTCGGCGTCTGAATACAGGAACGGCGTGGCACGATGGCTTCGCCCGGGAAGCAGACCGGGCGGTGGGACCTCGTGGCCGGGATCGATGGCGTGGAGGTGGCGGGCCAAGCCGCGCACCACCGACAACCGATGCGCCCACCAGCCCGACTCGCCATTCGGCGGAAGGGTCGCCCACGCCAACGCCGCGTCGGTGGTGATCTTGTCGCCCCCGTTCGCCTCCAGGTGGCCGACGAAGTCGGCGAGTAAGAGACCGGCGCGCTCGAGCTTGTAACCAAGCGCTCGGCGGATCGCGAGGTAGTTGTCCAGGTCCTGACGCAGCGCGCTCATGAGGCGCTCCCCGGCCACCGCAGAGCCAAAGCACGCAACGCGGTGCGGTCGACCTTGGCGTAGATGGCGGTGGTCAACACGCTGGCGTGGCGCAGCACTTGGCCGACCTCCAACAGGCCCGCACCGCCGCGCAGCATCTCGGTAGCCGCAGTGTGGCGGAGGCGATGCGCGTTCATCGCCGGGAGCCCAGCTCTCACGCAAGCGGCCAACACGATCGCTGAAACACCGGTGCTGGTCATGCCCCGGTGCGGTGCTCGGACCCTGGTGATCACCTTGGTGCACTCACCGCGAGGTCGACCCCGGCGCAGCCAGCCGACCAGCGCCTCGCCCACATCGACGGGCAGAGGCAGCCGCTCCTGGCGGCGGCCCTTGCCGCGGATGACGACCTGGCCGCCACGCCAGTCGATGTCGCCCAGCTCCAACGCCGCCACCTCCCCGGCGCGAAGCCCGAGGCGGACCAAGAGTGTCAGTACCGCGAAGTCACGACGGCCGAAGGTGGTTCGCCGGTCGCAGCTCGCCAACAAACGGGCGACCTCGTCGCGGCCGATCGACTTGGGCAAACCAGCGAGGCGCCAGCTCGCCACCTTCGGCACCGCGGCCTCGAGCTGTGTGCCGGTGTGACCCTGCACGTGGAGGAAACGCAACAGCGACCGCAGCCCGCAAACGACATACTGCGCCGAGCCCACCTTGCGGTCCGCGCACTCGCCGAGCACCCAGAGGGTCACCTGGGCGGCGGTGAGTTGTTCCACCCCGAGCTCCCCCTCGGGTGAGCGAGTTGAGAAGAACAAGTCAGCCACATGCATGTAGCTCGTCACCGTTGCCGCCGCCAGGCCCCGTTCCTGCACCAGGTAGGCGCGGTAGAGCTCCAACAGCTTGGCGGCCGGCGTGGCCGGCACATCCGGGCGCGGCATCGAGACAACATCGAGGCCCCGCAGGTACTCAAGCAGCGGGGCCATCGCCTTGGTCGACAGCCACATCGTGTAGCCCTCGGCTCGTCGTGCGACGAGGAACTCCTCTACCCGAGCCGGCGTCAAGTCGCCCACACCCAGGCCGAGACTTGCCAGCCACCGGCTCGCGTGGGCCACGAGGTAGAGCTGCGCGCCGGCTGAGTGCGGCGTGTAGCCCTGCCGGGCGAGATCCCGGCGGAACCCGTCGGCGTATAACTCCAACGGCCCAACAACCCGAACACCAGAACGTTTGCTCATCGTGGTCCCCTCTCCTCATCGCGTCGCGATATAGGAATCAAGACTCAACCAAGCTCCAGGATTATGCCGACTTCAACAGCGCGAAGTCCCTGCCCCACACCGGTTCTCGGCCGCTACTCGGCATTATCCGCTGCTCGGCATAATGCAACTCCTGCCGATATCGGCATGAGTTGCATAAGCGCCGGAATGTGATCGGTTACCTCCCTGTCGACGACCGTAACACCGTCGATAAGCGGTTGGCGTTGGCGTTCGCTCAACCGGACCCGGCCAAGGGGTTGAAGGTCTGCCGTGACCTCGCCGCTCAACTCGACAAAGCCCATCCCGACGCGGCTGCGAGTCTCCGCGAAGGCTTGGAGGAGATGTTTACTGTTGCCCGTCTCGGTGTCCCAGCCCGGCTGCGTCGAACGTTGACGAACACGAACTGTGTCGAGTCGATGATCTCGATCATCAAGACCTCTGCGGGTCGGGTCAAGAACTGGGGTGACGGCACAATGAAGAAACGATGGATCGCTGCTGGGATGCTCGAAGCGGAACGATCCTTCCGTCGTGTCAGAGGCCACGCGGACATGCCCGTCCTCATCGCCGCGGTCCACACCGAAATCGTGCGCCGCGCCACGGTCAGCAACGAGACCGACCGTGCCGTCGCGTAACGGTTCCGTAACGGCAAACACCTGCCTGATCTGTGAACAGATGTTGCCGACCGGGCGGGCCCGCACGACCTGCTCGGACGCCTGCCGTCAAACACTGTGGCGACGCCGGCACCAATCCGCCCCCGCCCCCACCAGCGCCCCGCCAGTCGGTGCGCTGAGACGGCCGGTCACGGTCTACGAATGCGCCGGGTGCGGCCTGCGACAACTCGGCGACCAGTACTGCCACGACTGCAACACGTTCATGAACACCATCGGCTACGGCGGCAACTGCCCCCACTGCACCGAACCCGTCGCCCACAAAGAACTCGCCGACCTACAATGACACCCACCTGAACAACCCGGGATCACCACCGGACTTCAACAACGTCTGGGACATCGTCCCGACGAGGCGCTGACACAGCTCGAACTGGCGCGATCCGGCGACCACGACGACCTGCGCGTGGTGGCCGGGTTGGGCTGAGGTTCGGCTCCCAGCTAGGGCGGGGGACGTTCGGGGGACGGTCGCTGTTTACGGTGCGCTACATGGGACGAACCGTGGTGGTGCGCCTGGTGACCGGGAAACCGGCCAACGGTCAGTTGGCGGCCCGGCTCCACGATGTCGAGACCGGTGTCGAACAGGTCGTGTGTGACGCCGGGGAGCTCGTCGCCGCCCTCCACACCCTCGCCCAAGCACACAACGACCCCCCACCGGGGCCGCCACCGTCTGTCGATGTTCCAACTCACCCCAACCTGCCGCGGGAGGCACAGCCATGAACCTCAACCATCACCGAAGGAATTACCGGAAGCTGACCGCGATCGTGCTCGCGGGAGCGTTGTCGATGGTCGGGCTGTCACCGGCCCATGCCGCCAACACGGCACCCCTCTGTCGCAACCTGTCACGCAACGTAACGCCGGGTGAGACCCTCGACATCCTCAGCGACTGCGCCGACCTGGACAACGACAAGCTGCTTCTGTCGCTTTCGATCGTCACGCCGCCCACGCAAGGCACTGTCACACCGCTCGGTGCAGCTCTCGGCACGCTGGACATCCTGCGTCTTCGCTACGTCGCCAACGCCGACGCCGCGGGGACCGACTCGTTCACCTACGCCGCCACCGACCCGTTCGGCGCCGTCTCGGCGGCGGCCACGGTGACGATCACGTTTGCCGCCAACCGTCCTCCCAGTTGCGCCCCGGTGTTCGCAACCGCGACCCCGGGCGGCCGGGACGGACTGAGCGCGACGTGCAGCGACCCTGACAACGACTTGATCGCGGCGGCCATCACCGTCGCGCCGACCCAGGGCACGGTGACGGTCGTTCCGGCCCTGGTGTTCTTCTACGAGTGGACTGCGAGATTCGACAACTTCGCGGTGGACGGGGCGACGGGGACCGACACGTTCACGTTCACCGTGACCGACGAACGCGGCGCAACGTCGGCACCGGTGACGGCCACGATCACCGTCGTGACCAACCGGCCCCCTTTCTGCTTCGGGAGTGTCCCCCGAGGGGTCCTGTCGGGACAATCGGTGGAGTTCACGGTGTGCACCGACGATGCCGGCGACGCGTTCACCGTGTCGATCCTCAACCCGCCGACCAAGGGATCGGCCACCGTTCTGGCCGATGGCCGGCTCCGCTACATCGCTGACGCCGGCAGGTCGGGTGCTGACAGCTTCACCATCCAAGCAGCCGACAGTCGCGGGGCCACGTCGGTTCAGGTCGTCAACATGCTCATCAGCGCCACGAACACCCCGCCGACATGTACCCCGGTCAGCCTGTCGGTCGAGCCCGGCTCGTATATGCGTATCCCGCTCACCACAACGACCTGCACCGATCCCGACTTCCACCGCCCGGTGACCGTCTCGGTTGGCTCCCTCCCGTCGAAGGGCACAATCGCCACTTCTTCCTTTTCTTCCTTCAACCACTTCCGCTACACACCCGACGATGGCGCGACCGGTGTCGACACGTTCACCATCGTGGGAACCGACGCCCTCGGTGCCGTCTCGGCACCGGCGACGGTCACCGTCACCATCGCCGCCTGCTCGGCGATCACCCGCCAGGTCACCCGCCCGGTGCAGGACTGGTACGGCTCGGCGTTCCAGGGCACGACCAAGGTACGCGACGCCACGCAGCTCACCGAGACGATCAGCGCCGGTGTCCAGTCCGGTTTCGAGCTCGACGACGGGCTCGACCCCCGCGCTCGGGCCGTACGGGCCTTCGTATCACCATTCCAGACGAACATCGAGTGGTTCGGCGCCACGCCGCAAAACCTGCCCGCCGAGGCGTCCCTGCGGGCCACGCTTGCCGCCGGGCTGAACGCGCCGACATTCGACCCGGTGGTGAGCCACGGCTCGAGGATCTGGGTTCTCGACACCCTCGTGCAGCAGGAGCTCTGTTCAACGGGCCCGGTTCACGACGTCCACTACGAGTTCGCCGCCGAAGTGTCGTTCTTCGAGTTGAACGTGCGGGAGGGCACGCCGGCTCCGATCAACCAGGTTCCGGTGTGCACGGCCCGGACCGGGTCGGTGTCTGCGGGCTTGGCGGTGGATGTCGCCCCGTCGTGCACCGATGCCGACATCGACCCGCTGACCTACACCATCGGTTCGCAGGGCTCCAAGGGCACGGCGTCGGTCGTCAACGGCGGGTTGCGGTACTCGGCGAACGCGGGGACGTCGGGCACGGACACGTTCACCTATACCGCTAACGACGGCCGCGGAGGGGTGACAGCACCGGCGACGGTGACAATCACCATCACGCC
>JANOKQ010000562.1:0-3286 GCA_031419375.1 Acidimicrobiaceae bacterium | reverse complement strand
CGACTACATCGAGCGCGGTGCCGATGTCGTGGTCATGGGCGAAGGAGAAGCGACCCTCGAAGAACAGCTCCCCGTCTTACGCGACCGCGGCCCTCACCGCCTACACGGTGTGACCGGCACGGTGTTCCGCGATGAAGACGGGGTTATCGTCCACAACGGACCCCGCGACAGGGTGGCCGACATCGATTCGCTGCCGTGGCCCGATCGAGGCGCGATCGACACCCTCAAGTACGTCGAGACGTGGCGGACACATCACGGCATGGGCTCGGTCAACCTGATCACCGCACGAGGTTGTCCGTACAAGTGCAACTGGTGCAGCCATGCTGTGTTCGGCTATTCGCATCGGCGGCGCGGCCCGGTCGATTGTGTCGATGAGGTCGAACACATCGTCGACACGTACCGGCCCGAGCAGGTCTGGTACGCGGATGATGTCTTCACGATCAGTCACAAGTGGCTGTTCGAGTACGCCGACGAGATGAAGCGTCGCAACATGCGCATTCCGTTCGAGACGATCTCGCGCGCCGACCGGATGAAGAAGGAAGAGGTTCTTGCGACGTTGGCCGACCTCGGCTGCTACCGAATCTGGATCGGTTCGGAGAGCGGCAGCCAACGCATCCTCGACGCCATGCAGCGCGGCGTAAAGGTCGAAGAGGTTCAGTACGCGACGAAGATGGCCAAGCGGTACGGCATCGAGGTCGGCATGTTCTTGATGTGGGGTTACGAAGGCGAGGAGCTGTCCGACATCGAAGCCACGATCGATCACGTCAAGGAGGCGAATCCGGACATCTTCTTCACGACCGTCGCCTATCCGATCAAGAACACCGGGTACTACGAGAAGGTCAAGAAGAAGCTCATCTACTCGTCCGATTGGGACGCCAGCTCCGATCGTGAGTTGGGTGTTGCCGGCCGCCACAGCCGTGAGTACTACCGGCATGCCGACGCGTGGTTGTTCAATGCCGTCGATGCCCACCGACTCGGTGACGCCGATCCAGCGGCGGCTGCGGCCAAGGCCGAAGCCGCTGCACAGGCCCGATCACGATTGCTGGCGTGTGCCGACGAGGTGGATGTCTGAGCGGGATCGATCCGCGATCGTCGACTCCGTTCGACGCGATCGCCGCCGACTACGACGACACGTTCACCGACAGCGCCATTGGCGCGGTGATGCGGCAGCCGGTGCGGCACAGGATGGCAGAACTGTGGCCGGCGGGCAGCCGCATCATCGAGTTGAACTGTGGCACCGGCGCCGACGCGGCCTGGTTGGTCGAGCGCGGCGTGCAGGTTCTGGCCACCGATGCTGCTGCGGGGATGGTCGACGCGGCCCGACGGCGTGGCATCGATGCGCGGCAGGCGGATGCCGAATCGGTTGCCGGGCTGGCGGGCCTCGGCCCGTTCGACGGTGCACTGTCGAACTTTGGTGGTTTGAACTGTGTCGCCGATCTGGGAGCAGTGTTCGAGGGTCTGGTTCGTTGTGTGCGCCCAGGCGGAACGGTTCTGCTGTGCGTTATGGGTCCGACCGTACCGTGGGAGTGGGCGTGGTATCTGGGGCACGGGCAGCCGCGCGTCGCGTTCCGCCGCTTTGCCCGGGTCACCTACTGGCGTGGGATGCCGATCCGGTACCCCTCGATTCGAGCGATGCGTCGGCTGCTGGCTCCGTCGTTCGAGGTCGAACGGGTGTGGGCGCTCGGCGCGCTCATCCCACCGTCATACGTGGAACCCTGGGCCTGCCGTCACCCTCGGTTGTTGGCGCGGCTCGCTCGAGTCGAACGCCGTATCGAGCGATGGCCAGGTGTGTCTCACCTCGCCGACCACTACGTGCTCGAAGCCTCGCGCCGATGATCGAGCTCGCCTGCCCAAGGTGCCGCGCCCGTCTCGGCAACCTCGAACCGATCCGCTGCGGCGGATGTGGTGAGCTGTATCCGGTCTTCGAGGGCATCCACCGATTCCTGCCCGCCGATCGTGCTGCGTTTTTCGACGCGTTCATTCGTGACTACACCACGGTCAGGTTGGCGGAGGGGCGAGGGACCGCCGACGTCGATGCGCTGCAACGGCTGCCGGAACCGACCTCCGGAAGTCCGCTCGAATGGCAGTGGAACATTCGCCGCCGCACCTGGGCGACGGTGCGCGATCGCGTGCTGCCATCGCTTGGCCGGGAGCTCACCATCGTCGATGTCGGGGCCGGTGTCGGCTGGCTGTCGAATCGCCTCCACCAACTTGGTCACGAGCCGCATGCCGTTGATCTCAGCATTGACGGTGACGACGGTCTCGGTGCCGCCCGCCACTTCGCGCCGCCTTGGCAGCGCTACCAAGCCGAGATGGACGCCCTGCCCTTTGCCGATTCGCAGGTGGATGTCGTGGTGTTCAACGCGAGCTTGCACTACTCGACCGACTACATCCGAACGCTCGGCGAGGCACTGCGCGTGCTGCGCCCAGGCGGGAGCATCGTGGTGATGGACTCGCCGATCTACCGTGATGATGTCTCCGGCCGGCAGATGGCGGCTGAACGCCACGCCGACTTCGAGCGGCGGTTCGGTACACGCTCGGACAGCGTCGCCTCGATCGAGTACCTCACTCGAGCGATGCTTGCCGCTATCGAGGGGCAGCTGGGTCTGCGCTGGAAGCATCATCGAACCTGGTACGGACTCCGTTGGGCGATGCGTCCGTGGAAGGCGAGGCTGCGGAGGCGTCGCGAACCGAGTCATTTCGTCGTGCTCGTCGGCACTTGCGCCGCTTCTTGACGATCCGCCCGAGCTGTGCTCGGCCATGGTTTGACGATTTCTTCACACAACGTCGCTCGGGCGTGATAAACCGGCACCGCTCCGGACCGAGCGCGGCCGGGGGCCGCCCCGAGAGCAACAAAGGGGTCCATATGTCCACTGCGGATGAAGACCGCGACCAGCTCCACGAACTCGGGTACGCGCAAGAGTTGCATCGCGGCCTCAGTTCGTTCAGCAACTTCGCGATCAGCTTCTCGATCATCTCAATCCTCGCCGGAGGAATGACCGCGTTCTGGTTGGGCATGGTCACCGGCGGGCCGCGGGTGATCACGCTCGGCTGGATCATCGTCGGCTTCTTCGCCCTGCTGGTCGGTATGGCCATGGGCGAGATCTGCTCGGCGTATCCGACGGCCGGTGGCCTGTACTACTGGTCGGCGAAACTGGCGAAGAAGAACGGCCCGCGTTGGTCATGGTTCACCGGATGGTTCAACCTCCTCGGCCAGATCGGGGTCATCGCCAGCGTCGACTACGCGCTGTCTGTTTTCATCGCCTACTTCATCCGCATGTTCGAC
>JANOKQ010000561.1:0-4032 GCA_031419375.1 Acidimicrobiaceae bacterium | reverse complement strand
TGGAGGCACACGAGATTGTGCTGTACGGACGTTGCGCGCACTGTTCGGCGGCGGCGTGAGGCGCGCACGCGGCGCGATGGCCAGGGCCGTGATGCTGGCGGCGCTGTTTGCGTTTAGCGCGTGCCGGGTCGACCGGCAGTTTCACGGCGTGATGATCGATCCGCCGCGTGAGGTGGCGTCGTTCGAGTTCACACTGCCGTCGGGGGCGAGCGCTTCTCGGATCGAGGCGATCATCTCCTGCGGATGGGTCATGTCGTGGATGCAGTCGAACGTCATCACCACATCGACGGAACCGTCGCGCGGCAGCGGTTGGTCGCGCGGATCGCGGAACGAGGCGTTGACACAACCCGCTTCGCCGAGCTTGGCGACCGCACGATCGAGGGCGTAGCGCGAGATGTCGTACCCAGCGAACGTGCTGTTCGGAAACGCGTCAGCCATCAACAGCACCGCGCTGCCGGCCCCGCAGCCGATGTCGGCAACACGGGCACCAGCGTGCAGTTTGTCGATCACCCCGTCGAGGGCCGGTAGCACCACCGGCAACAGGAACGCACGGTTCCACGGCTCGAAGCTGCGCTCGATCCCGACCGCGCCCTGGGGCCCGTGGCTGTCGTAATCGTGGCCGACGCCGCTGCGGAAGCTGGCCGGCATGTCCTCCAGGGCGCGCATGGTCTGGGGTAAACGGTGGAACATGCCCATCCCATACGAGGGATGATCCGGAGTGGCCAGAACGGCCGCCGCCTCCGCGGTGAGCGCGAACGTTTCGGCACCCGCATCGCCCTCGGTGTCGGTGTCGGCGACGATCATCCCAGCCGACGCCTGGTTGTACGCCCATTCGCGCACCCACCGTTCATCGAGCCCGCAGCGCGCTGCGAGCTCGGCGGAGGTGAGCGGTGCACCGGCCGCAAGCAGCGCGCTGTACAACCCAAGCTGATCACCGAGGTGGATCATCCCCGACGTGACTGCGCCCTCGAGCTTGGTGAACAGCTGGAACGAGAACTGCTTGAGCTTGTCGGGATCGATCGCCATCGGCCGACCCTACGTGACGTTCGCGACCAGCCTCACACGGTGCGATCGGCGCGTTCGAGGAACTCGTTATCGCTGAGCCGGGTGAGGCTGAACGTGTGGCCGTCGCCCATCTCCATCGACACCAGCCGACTGACCGACGCGTGCCCGATGCCGAAGCGGTCCCACTCCCACGGTGTGGCGGCGAGGCCGAGCAGATGACAAATGACGACAGAGTTGGTACCGGCGTGGGCAACGAGTGCGATGCGTTGATCCGCACAGTCGATGTCCCACATCGCCAAGTCGCCCGGCAACCGCCGCACGCCTCGCTCCTGGAGGAACAGCGAGCACCCGAGGTGGATGCGTTCGACGAAACCCGATACCGGCTCGCCGCCATCGAGTCCCTGCCAGCGTTCATGGGAGCGTCGCGCCCGGTCCTGACGGTAGGCCTCCTCGGCCTTCTCCTGCGGGGTTCCGTGCCACACCGGGTTGCGGATCTCTTCCAACCACGGGTCGATCATCTCGTCGCGACCGAACGCGTTGAGCAGCGGCGAAGCGGTCTGACGCGAACGCTGCAGCGGCGAACAGAGCACCTCGTCGAACTGCTCCTCGGCGAGGTACGCAGCCATCCTCGCCGCCTGGTCGACGCCGCGAGCGGTGAGCGGTGGGTTGTCGACGTTGAGCCCTTCGCGCACCCATTCGGGCTCGCCGTGGCGGATCAATACAATTTCCATGATCCCGCCACCGTACCGGCAGGCCGTCATACGATGCTCGGCATGTCGACGTTGTCGGAGAACTGGGCCACGCTGTGGGAGTCGATCGCCGACGCGCAGCCCGACCACGTGGCCGTCGTCGTTGGGGCACAGCAGATGCGCTGGCGCGATCTCGACGATCGGGCGGCCCGCGTCAGCGCCGGGCTCGGCACGCACCACATTGGGGTCGGCACGCGTGTCGCACAGTTGATGTACAACTGCCCCGAGTACCTCGAGACGGTGTATGCCACGTTCAAGGCTCGGGCCACGCCCGTGAACGTCAACTACCGCTATCTCGCCGACGAGATCGTGCACGTGCTCGCCGATTCCGGCGCGACAGCGCTGGTGTTCCACGGATCACTCGGCGATCGCCTCGTCGGCATCCGCGAGCGGTTACCGGAGCTGCGGTTGCTGGTGCAGGTGGACGACGGCGCACCACTGGTGGATGGAGCAATCCGGTACGACGACCTCGCCGCCCACGAGCCGGCACCGCGGATCACGCGCACGGGCCACGATTTGTTGTTGCTCTACACCGGCGGAACGACGGAAGACCCGAAGGGAGTGATGTGGCCCCACGTCCAGTTGTTCGGGGCGCTGGGTTTCACCAGCTACCTGTCGGCCGGGCTGGAGGTTCCCACCTCGGCCGACGGCGTCGGCGAAGTCGCTGCCTCGCTCAACGGCCGCGGTGTCAGCCCCGTCAACTTGTGCGCGCCGCCGCTGATGCACGGCACGGCACTGTTCCTGGCCATCTCGGCGTTCGTGACGGGTGGCACCGTGGTGCTGCTCGGCGGGCGCCGGTTCGATCCGGCCGAGCTGTGGACCCTGGTTGGGCAGCACCGCGTCACCCAGTTGTCGATCGTCGGCGACGCGTTCGCTCGCCCGATGGTGGCCGAGTTCGAACGGGCCGCAGCGGCCGGTGAGGCCTACGACGCAACGTCGGTGCAACGGATCGTGTCGACCGGCGCGACGCTGTCGGTCGAGCACAAGCGCGCCATTCAACGCTGTACACCGCACGCGCTGATCATCGACATGATCGGGGCCAGCGAGGGCGGGCCGTTCGCCATCTCGATGACCGCGCCCGGCACAGAACCACCAGCAACCGCTGTGTTCACCGCTCCCCCGAACGCCGTCGTGTTCGACGATGCCACCGGCCTACCGGCGGAGCGGGGCTCGGGCGTGGTCGGCATGCTGGCCGTGAGCGGGCCGATGCCATCGGGCTACTTCGGTGACCCTGAACGGACAGCGACCACGTTCCGCGAGGTGAACGGAGTGCTCTACAGCGTGCCCGGCGACTACGCAACCATCGACGCCGACGGCACCGTGCAGCTGCTCGGGCGGGGCTCGGTGTGCATCAACACCGGCGGCGAGAAGGTGTACCCGGAGGAGGTGGAGGTCGCCGCCAGGTCGCATCCGGGAGTGCTCGACTGCACCGCTATCGGGATCCCCCACGAGCGCTTCGGCGAGGCGGTCACGCTGGTCGCCTCTCGTGTACCGGGTTCTGACGCGTCGGCCCATGACGTGATCGACCACGTCCGCAGTTTGCTCGCGCCGTACAAAGCGCCGCGTGCGATTGTGTGGGTCGATGCGGTCTACCGCAGCCCGAGCGGTAAGGCCGACTACCGCTGGGCCCGCACCCAGGCGGCGAGCGCTTCGTGAAGAACGACCCCACCCCCGAACCGGGCGCCGGTTGGCATCCCGATCCGAGCAGCCGGTTCGAGTTCCGCTGGTTCAACGGCACCGCCTGGACCCAGGACGTGTCGGTCGCCGGAGTCCGCTACGTCGACCAGCCCAGCACCGGGCCCAGCACCGGGCCCAGTTATGGGCAGGCGTATGGGTCGCATCGACCGCCTTCGAAAGCGATGGCCATCATCGGATTTGTGCTCGGCATCGTTTCGGTGCTCATTGCCTGGATTCCATTCCTGTTCGTGCTCGGCGCAGCGGGGGCCGTGGCTGCGATCACGCTCGGGATCATCACCTTGAAACGCGTCCGTACCGGCCGAGCTCGTGGCCGCGCACTGGCCACCGTCGCTCTGGCGACCGGCTGTGTCGCCCTTGCATTGTGTTGGGTCGGCTGGCGCCTCACCGTTTCCACCGTCGACGAGTTCGCCGCGTACACCGATCCCGGCCCGACCGACGTCAGCATCGAGAGCTGCGAGGCGTCCGGGGCGCGGGTGATCATTACGGGCACCCTGACCAACCTCGACGACACCGTTCACGACTACGACATCGGCGTCGAGGTTCGCCGCGGTCGCCGACTCGTCGGCGTCGAGCACCAGGC
>JANOKQ010000560.1:0-4123 GCA_031419375.1 Acidimicrobiaceae bacterium | reverse complement strand
GCCCATATGGCACAGGAGTCTCCCCATGACATCGCAACTCATCCGACCGGAAACCGACCCGCGCGCCCCCCGCCGCCAACCTGACCCGCTGCCGAAGTGGGCGGGCCCAACCGCGGGGCTGGTATCGGCGGGCAGCGCAGTCGCCGTCGGGCTGTTCGTGGCTGCTGTGCTCGATGTCGATTCGCCCCTCAACGCGGTCGGTAGCGAGTTCATCGATCACACCCCGAAGTGGCTGAAGGACCTCGCCATCGACTGGTTCGGAACGAACGACAAGCTCGCCCTGCGGGTCGGCATGGTGGCCACGATCGCCGCGCTCTCGCTGGTCGTCGGTCTGGTGGCGAGACGGCGCCCGTTGATCGGGGTCGCGGCAATCACCGTGTTCGGTCTTGCCGGCGCGGTCGTCGCCGCCAATCGGCCCGGCCCGGCGGGCGATTTGCGGTCGGCGATTCCCGCGATGATCGGCGCTGTGTGTGGTGCGGGTCTGATCTGGTACCTGTCACGGAAGATCGCGGCCACCGACCCGGCCCACGAACGTCCCGCCACATCACGAGTGCCGGACGGTTGGGATCGCCGCCGGTTCACAGCCGCTGCCGCAGGTGCCGCCGGCGTGGCGGTGCTTGCCGCGGCGTCGGCGCGACGGCTGGAGAACCAGAGAATTGAACGCATCCGCGCTGCGGCGCCCGACGAACTGCCCCCCGTGGCCGCGGGAACCGAAACCACGACGGAAACCGGCGGGGCCGCCGACGCGGTGACCGGGCCTGATTCGCCACTCGGCGGGAACGTCTCGTCGGCTGCGCCCAAAATCCCCGCCGAGGCGACGCTCAGCCCGGTGACGCCGTTCATCACTCCCAACGACGACTTCTACCTCATCGACACGGCGCTCTCGGTGCCACGCATCCGCCTCGATCGATGGACCATGACCATTGGCGGAATGGTGGAGCGGCCACTCACCCTTTCCTACGACGACCTGCTCGCCCGCCCTCAAGTGGAGCGGGTGATCACCATCGCCTGCGTATCGAACGAGGTCGGCGGCAACCTGATCGGCACTGCCGTGTGGCAAGGCGTCCTGCTGTCGGACCTGCTCGACGAGGCCGGGGTCAGCCCCGACGCCGAGCAGGTGTTTGGCACATCGGTCGACGGGTGGACGTGCGGGTTCCCCGTGGAGGTCGCCCGCGACGGCCGCGACGCCCTGATCGCGATCGGGATGAACGGCGAGCCGCTCCCCCTTCGCCATGGCTTCCCCGCCCGCGTGATCGTGCCTGGCCTCTACGGCTACGTCAGCGCGACCAAGTGGTTGAGCAGCCTCGACCTGACCCGCTGGGACGATGCTGTCGGGTATTGGGTGCCGCGCGGCTGGTCACGCGATGCACCGGTGAAAACCCAGTCGCGCATTGATGTACCGCGACGCGACGACGACCTGCAGCCGGGGAAGGTCGCGATTGCCGGGGTTGCCTGGGCACAGCAGCGCGGTATCGCCAAGGTCGAGGTGCGGGTGGACGACGGTCCGTGGACCGAGGCACGCCTCGCCGCAGATGTCACCGTCGACACCTGGCGCCAGTGGTTGTACGAGTGGGACGCTACGCCTGGCGAGCACACCATCCAGGTGCGCGCCACCGACAGCACCGGCGAGACCCAGACCGACGAGGTAGCCCGTCCCGATCCCGACGGGGCCACCGGCTGGCACACGAGAACGGTGCGTGTCGGCGGCTGACGCGCAGGCCTCCTCAGGCGATCCGCACGACGATCTTGCCAATGTTGGCGTTCGATTCCATCAGCCGGTGGGCGTCGGCGATCGCGTCGAAGGCATGCACGCTGTCGATCACCGGCCGCAGCACGCCGGTGTCGAACAGCGGCAGCATCTCCGCCGCGAAGCGGCGGGTGAGGGCGACCTTTTCCTCGATCGGGCGGGCGCGCAGCGTCGTGCCGATCCATGTGGCTCGCTTACCCATCAGCAACCCGACGTTGACCGGCACGGTTCCGCCGCCCATCAGCCCGACCTGAACGATCGTCCCCCGCTGGGCAACCGCCTGCAGGTTGCGGCCGATCTCGTCGCCACCGATCACATCGAGCACCACGTCGAAGCCTCCGGGCACAGCGGCCGTCGCGTCGCTCAGCCAATCGTGTGGTGAGCGTTCGAGCACCACGTCGGCACCGAGGTCGCGGCACGCTTGGGCTTTGCCGACCGAGCAGGTGACGGCGATGCGAGCCCCGACCGCCTTGGCGATCTGGATTCCGGCGGTGCCGACGCCGGACGCTCCGGCGTGGACCAGCGCCCAGCGACCGCTGGTGAGGCCGCCCTGCACCACCAGCGCATCCCATGCGGTAAGAAACACCTCGGGGATCGCCGCCGCGTGGACCAGATCGGTCCCGGCCGGCACGGCGAGCAGTTGGCGTTCGTGGGTGGCGATCTGCTCGGCGTAGCCCCCACCGGCGTCGATCCCCATCACCCGGTCGCCGACGTTCCACATCGTGACCCGCTCGCCGCGCGAGACCACAATGCCGGCGAACTCGAGCCCCGGGATCTCCACCGCGGCCGGTCGCGGATTCGGATACAGACCCATCCGTTGCAACACATCGGCACGGTTGATCGCCGTCGCGGCCACATCGATCAGTACCTCGTCGGGCCCCGGAACCGGCGCTGCTACCTCCTCGATCGTCAGCACTTCCGGCCCACCATGCGCATGCAACACGACCGCTCTCATCGATGCAGTCTCACACGCTCAGGCCCCCACCGGTTCAGCCGACCGACAACACGCGCACCTCGCCTGCGTCGGCATCCACCTCGACGGTGGCCCCATCGGGGATGTCCGTAAGCGCCGCCGCAGCACCAACCACGGCGGGGATCCCGAGCTCTCGAGCCAACACGGCAGCGTGGCTCATCGGGCCGCCCTCCACGGTGACCACCGCCGAGGCGAGCGACAGCACCAGGTTGTAAGCGGGCGTGGTGCTGTGCACGACGAGCACGTCACCGGGCTCGAGCAAGTCGAACGCCTCCTCCGGCGACCCCGCCACCCGCGCTCGACCCGTGACCACTCCCGATCCGATGCCCGATCCGTGCAGGCCCGACGCAGAGACGACGCCATCCATTCCGAGGTGCCGCATCACCGTTTGCACCATGCCGACAAGGCGCGCCAGGTTGGCCGGCAGTACCTCGAGCGGCGGTGCCGGTTCGTCGGGGCCGAGCACTCGCGGGGCCTCGAGAAGGCGTTGCGCGGCCCGCCCGTCTCGGCGACGGATCAGCTCGGCAGCCACCGGCGCAGTGGCGATCAGACCAGGCCGCACTTCGTCGGGAAGCAGTTCGAGCGCGAGGTCGCGATCGGCGATGTGGCCGGAGGCGACGAGCCGGCGGCCAAGTTCGAGCAGTGCCAGGCGGAGCAACCCGAGCGGCCACTCGGCCGTGGTCGGTCCGTTGTCGTCACGAATATCCATCGCGTTGCGGGCTTGACGCAGGATCTCGTCGAATCGGGCCACGTGCTCGGCGGGCACACGAGCCCGCACTGCTGCAATGCGCTCGCGAACGGCGTCACTGGAATCGCGGGCAACCGCGCCGATGATGCTGGCCAGCACCAAATCGGGGCGTTCGCCGAGGGTGACGCCATCGATGTCATAGCGAGAGAACAACACCGCAGTGCGATGACGCAGGTACGCACCGACCGCCACGTCGATCTCCGGCGACAGGGCGCGTAGCTCGGCCAACGTCGCCGGTACAGCACCGAGGCGGTCGACCGCGGCGCGGATCTGGAGCGCCGCGTTGGCGGGCGCACTGGTCGAGGGTGACGCTCCCTCCAGCAGCGAGAGCAGCTCGTGCGGGTCGAGGTGCCACTGCTGCGCCTCGAACAGGTACTGCCCGATCGGGCCGAGGTCGAAGCCATGCAGCCAGAAGTGATGCTCCCAGTACGTGAGGCAATGGTCGATGCAGGTCCGTGCGTGCTGGACCGCTTCGTCGTCGGACAGCGCGATCAGCTCGACGTCTTGCAGCGCAAGGTTCTTGGCCTCGATCATGGCCTTTCCGCCGTTGTGCCAATCGGCGATCACCTCGTTCCACGGCTCGGTGGCCCGCACCACGCCGGCCACCCTGTTACGGCGGCGCATCTCCGGATGCAGCCGCACGACGAGCTTCAGG
>JANOKQ010000559.1:0-5679 GCA_031419375.1 Acidimicrobiaceae bacterium | reverse complement strand
CGATGCCGGCCAGCTCGGCGATCGACACCCGCGTCGACGGTGACCCGGTGACGTGAGCGTGACCGTCGGCCAGCACGATGTCGGCCTCGGCGGCTTCGAGTTGGTCGGCAGCGAGCTTGCGCAACTGCTCGGCGATCTGGCCGGCCGCGGCCACGACCGCACGGCCATTGTTGAACAGCGTCTGCGAGCCGGTGGCACCCATGTCATAGGGGGCCACCGACGTGTCCTGGTAGACGAGCTCGAAGCTCTCGGGGGCCATGCCCAGTTCGTCGGCCGCGAGCTGGCGCAGGGTCATCACCGCGCCGGTGCCGCACTCCTGGGCGCCGGTCACGATCTGTCCCGAGCCGTCGCCGTCGATGCGCACGTACGCACCCGACGGCGCCGCGAAGCTCGGCCACCATCCGATCGCCACGCCGATCGCCTCATCGGCGGCCAACTCATCGGCGGCCAACTCATCGGCGGAGGGCTCGTCGGCAGCATCGGCCGTGTAGCCGGCTGCGGTAGTGGCGGCGATGATGCAACGGTGCAGCCCGATCTCGCCGTAGGTCTGCCCGCTCGGTCCTTCGCTGCCGGTGTCGACTGCGTTGAGGAGGCGGAACTGCACCGGATCCATCCCGATCGCGGCGGCCACCTCGTCGGTGTGCGATTCCAGCGCCCAGCACGCCTGCGGAGCGGTCGGGGCGCGCACCGACCCCGACGGCTGGTGGTTGGTGTAGACGAGGTGCGCCTCGACGTGCACGTTGGGGATGCGGTACGGCCCGGCCACGTGCATCGCCGCGAGCTGTGGGAAGAACCCGGCATCGGCGGTGTAGGCCCCGTTGTCGAGCGCGGCCCACCCGCGTCGAGCGGTGATGGTGCCGTCGTTGCGCACACCGGTCTCGATGTCGATGATCATCCCCTCGCGGCGGCGGTCGGGGGCAAGAAACTCCTCGCGTCGCGAAAAGACCAGGCGCACCGGCCGTTTCGCCGCCCGCGCCAGTGCGGCAACGTGTGCTTCGTAGTGGAACCCGCACTTGCCGCCGAAGCCGCCGCCAAGGTGCGGCACGATGATCCGTACCCGGTTGGCCGGCATCTCCAGCGTTTCGCATACCCCGGCGCGAGCATCGAAGGGAACCTGTGTCGAGCTCCAGATGGTGACCTTGTTGCCCTCCCACTGGGCCACCACCGCCCGCGGTTCGATCGGGGCGGCGTGAGACGCATCGGCGACATAGCGGCTGCGCACCACGTGGTCGGCCTCGGTCATGCCGCGCTCCACATCGCCTTTCGTGATCGACGAAAACGACGCGTCGTTGCGGTCGCGAACGAGTGGTTCAGCCGCGCCATAAGCCGCCCATCCGGTGTGGACCAACGGCGCGTCGGTGGCGAGTGCAGCCTCGAGATCGGTGGTGACGGGCAATGCTTCGAGCTCGACGACGATGGCATCGACAGCGCGCTGGGCGATCTCCGGTGTCGCTGCGGCAACGGCGGCCAGCACCTCACCTTCGAAACGCACCACGTCACGCGCGAACAACGTGCGGTCCTGCACGAACGGACCGAAGTGCACCTCGGGAACGTCGTCTGCGGTGATCACGGCGAACACCCCCGGCATTGCTCGGGCCACCGTCGTGTCGAGGCGCACGATGCGGGCGTGGGCCACCTCGGCGTAGCGGAACTTGGCGGCGAGCATCCCGGTGAAGGTGAGGTCGGCGGTGTAGCGACCGCTGCCGCTCACCTTGTCGGGCCCGTCGGCTCGAACGAACCGGGGTGACTCGGGTGCTGCAGGGTCGGTTGTCTCGGTCGCCGTCGATACGGTCACTCGGTCACGCTCCTTGTGGTCGCCAACTATGCCACGTCGATCATCGTTGGTATCGCCCGACCGACTTGACATGATGGGACGAATCATGCCGATCCACCCAGCACTCAGCGCCGCCCGACGCCGCCGTTTCGACCTGCGCAGGCCGAACTGATCGCCACCATCGGCGATCTGATCGACGACATCGTCGTCACGCCGCGTTCATCTATCGCCTACGAATCCGACACCCCGGCGACCATCGAACATCGTCGCGGTGGCAGTGCGGCCAACATGGCCGTCGCCGTCGCCGCACTCGGTCACCACGTGCGTTTCATTGGTCACGTCGGCGATGACGCCACCGGCGACCGACTCGTTGCAACGCTGCGTGCCGAGGGTGTCGAGACGGTCGTCCGTCGTGGCGGTCGCAGCGCAACGGTTGTGGTGTTGGTCGACGAAGACGGCGAGCGGACGATGCTGACCGACCGTGGGTCGTGCGGCGACTTGGCCAACCCTGATCCGGGATGGCTCGACGGCGTCGAAGCGCTGCACGTCCCGCTGTACTCCTTGATCGGAGGCAAGCTCGCCGAGACTGCGGCAACGATGATCGAATGGGCACACGACCGCAACGTGATGGTGACCATCGACGCTTCCTCGTCGTCAGTCATCCAGCACAACCGTGTCCAAGTGACGCGTGCTCTGCTGCGGCGGTTGCGCCCTGATGCCGTGCTGTGCAATGCGGACGAGTTCGAGGTTCTGTTCACTGGCGGGAGCGATTCTCCGCTCGAGGTCGCGCTCGATTCCATCGCGGCGATGTTTGCCGACCGACCCAAGCCCGGGTCAGCTGGCGGCGGCAAGCCAGCGGGTCCCAGGCCTGCGACACCGGGGCCAGCGGCACCGGAGCGTGTGGCATTTGGCCCCGACGGCGGGTACACGATCGTGGTCAAGAACGGGGCGGACCCGACCATGGTGATCGGAGCCGATGGCACGCGAGTGCACGTGCTCGTGCCACCACTCGATGGTGTGCGCGACACAACGGGTGCCGGCGACGCGTTCGCCGCAGGATTCGTCAGCGCACGTGTCGGGCGCGCCACGTACGTCGATGCAGTGCACGCCGGCCACGCCAGCGCGCGAGCCGCGATCGTCGCCGCATCTGCACCCGTGTGACGCGACGCCTGTGACGCCGGGCCCGGCAGCTGTTCCCGTAGCCTGACGGCCATGTTGCGACAGGGTTGGCGGACGACCGCCGCAGCGCTCCTCGGCGCAACCGTTGCCGTGATGACGGTGGCGATGACGGGCAATCCGATGCCCGTGGCCGCAGCGACTCGGTACCTCGACGCCACCTTCGCCGTCGACGTGCAGCGCGACGTCGTCTACGGCACCGCAGTGAACATCGACGGGACACCGATCACGCTGACGCTCGATCTGTACACGCCGCGCGGCGACACGTTGGCGAAGCGGCCGGTGTTCGTGTATGCGCATGGTGGTTACTTCGTGATCGGCGACAAGACCGAAGCAACCGCGTGGGCGACGAGGATGGCCCAGCGTGGCTACGTGGCCGCTTCGATCAACTACCGCCTCGGCCCGGAGGCGGTGCTTGCGCCCGTCGATTCGCCGCTCGAGGTGCAGGTGATCAACAACGCCCGCGCCGACATGCAGACGTCGGTCAGGTGGTTCCGGGCCAACGCGGCCTCCTTGCGCATCGACGCCGACCGGATCGCTGTGGGCGGCGTGTCGGCGGGGGCGGTCACCGCCATCGGCGTCGCGATCAACGCCGACGAGCCGCTGCCCGGCGATCATGCCGAGCAGTCGTCGGCGGTATGCACCGCGCTGTCGATCTCGGGGGCCAACGCCCCGGTTGCGGTCGGTCCCGACGATGCCGGGGCGCTCTTCCACCATGGGGCAATCGACACGGTCGTTCCGTACCAGCAAGCGGCGCAGACCCGCGATGCGATGATCGGCAACGGGTTGGCGGTGCAGTGGAACGAGTACGCGGGCGAGGGACATTCCCTCACCCAGGCGACGCTCGCGTCGATCGTGCAGCCGACCGTGCAGTGGATGTACGACCGCGTTGCCACTGCGCCGTTCCCGTGCTCTCCGGCGATGGGACGCGGTCGTCGGGTGGCGGCTGGCACACAGACGCCGTTCACCGCGCTGGCCGACCGATCTGCTGTGGTGTCGCTCGTGGCGGTCGACATCGACAGCGCTGGCTTCGTGCAGGCGTTGCCGTGCGGTTCGGCGGCGGGCGGGTCATCGAACCTCAACAGCGATGCGCCACGCCAGGTCCGCGCCGCGCTCGCCGTGGTCCGGCTTGACGCGGCCGGTCGCAGCTGCCTGTTCAACCAGGTCCGCAGTCATCTCGTCGTCGATCTGCAGGGCTACTTCGCTCCGGGCATTTTTGATGACACAGCGGACACGCGATTGCTTGACACCCGGTTGCCCGTCGCCGGTGGCGCGGTCAAGCCTGGCGACGATTCACGCGCCCGCTTCACCGGTCGCGCCAACTCGACCGCGGTGGTGTCGTTGGTGATGACCGACACGACCGGGCCTGGGTACGCACAGCTGCTGGCGTGCGGGGCGAGCGCGGGTGCTGCGTCGAACCTGAACGCCGATCGTGCCGGCCAGACCCGGGCCGGGTTGGCGTTCGTCCGGTTCGATGCCGCAGGTGAGGCCTGCGTGTACACGCAGCGTTCGGCGCACCTGCTCGTCGATCTGCAGGGATACATGGCCGATGGCTCCTTTGACGACATCGTCGATGCGCGCCTGGTTGATTCGCGGGTGCCCGCTGGCGCATCGTTGCTTCGGGGTGGCACGGTCACGGAGGTGCGCGGGCGGGCGAACACGTCAGCGGTGGTGTCAATCATCGCCACCGACACCACCGGTGCCGGGTACGTGCAGGTGCTGGCCTGTGGGACCTCACCGGGAGCCTCGTCGAACCTCAACACCGATGCGGCCGGCCAGACCGTCGCCGGGTTGGCGTTCGTCGGGTTCGATGCCCAGGGCCGCGTGTGCCTGTTCAACCAATCGGCCACTCACCTGGTCGTCGATGTCCAGGGCTACCTCGCCCCGACAGCGTTCGTCGATGTCACCGATACCCGCCTCCTCGACACCAGAGTCCGCGGGCCCAGTTGACCGGCGGCGCTCCGGTGATTCGGTCCGTCGCCGTTTGGGTCAGAGCCGCTCGGGTCAGAGCCGCTCGACGATCTCGATCGGGACAGGGTTCTCGTCGGCCACGTCCGGTCCGAGGCCAACCGGGTCGTCGTCGATGCCGAGGGTGTGGCGAATCCAGGCGGTGACGGCGTGGCGGATCACCGGGAACGTGGTCGCCACCGGGACCGCTGGTTCCAAGCAACCATCCTCGCCGAGTACGCGCAGGCGCGGCTGGGAATCGAGGAACGCTCCGAGGCCGGAGGCTTCCGCCACGCCGATGACCCGGTGCCGTTGCCGAACGTGCAGAAGTCGTCGAACCCGTTGTGACCGACCCCGTCGATGATCCACAGTCGGCTCGGCTCGGGGACTGCTTCGAACGACGCCCCGGTGCGGGCTTCGGCTGAAACGATCCCGTCGAGGGCACCGGCTATGAACAGCGACGGCTTCTTGGGCAATGTGCCCACGGTGGTTCCGGGCAGGGGAGCAAAGGTCGTTGTCGGAGCTGTGGACTCGAGGGCGGCGGTGACAGCGGTGGCGGCGGTGACCGGTGTTGCGGCGCTCGGGCCAGGTTGATGCCTGATGCCATCGAGACGTAGCCGGGTATCCGCTGATCGCGCGCCGCGCTGAGGATCGTCGAGCCACCGGCCGAGTGCCCGACTGCAATCCTCCCCGAAGAATCGACTCGTCCTTGCAGTCGGTTGCCGGGCTCGGCGTGCGCGACCATCACCAGGTCGAGTGAGCCGAGAAGGTCCTGCACCGCC
>JANOKQ010000558.1:0-12766 GCA_031419375.1 Acidimicrobiaceae bacterium | reverse complement strand
GCGTGATCCGCGATGTGATGGGCGCGGCCCACCACCCGGTCGCCACCACCGACGTGCTGTGCTTTGGACCGGCCGATCTCCCCCATGGCGACGTGCCGCCGGGCGTGATCCACCCGCGCCTGGTGCGCGAGGGCGTCGTCGCCGGCGTGGCCGACTACGGCAACAAGATCGGCCTGCCGACGGTGGCCGGCGCGGTGCTCTACGACCCCGGCTACACGGCCAACCCACTGGTGTTTTGTGGATGCATCGGTGTGGCCGCCGAGCGCGCACCGTTGACCGGTCCGTACCGCGACGATTTGGTGGTGGTGCTCGGCGGGCGGACCGGGCGTGACGGCCTGCGCGGGGCCACGTTCTCGAGCGCCACGATGGACGCCACCACCGGTGACGTGGCCGGCGCGAGCGTGCAGATCGGCGACCCGATCACCGAGAAGTTGCTGATCGATCTGCTCGCCGACGTGCACGGCCTCTACTCGGCGATCACCGATTGTGGGGCCGGCGGGTTGTCGTCGGCGATCGGCGAGATGGCCGAGCACTCGGGTGCCGATGTCGACCTCGCCGTTGCCCCGTTGAAGTACCCGGGACTGGCACCGTGGGAGATTTGGCTGAGCGAAGCCCAGGAGCGGATGGTGGTCGCCGTGCCACCGGCGCAGCTCGCCGAGTTCACCACGATTGCGCAGCGTCACGCCGTCGAGCTCACGGTGCTCGGCACGTTCACCGGCGACGGTGTGTTGACGGTGCGCCATGGCGACGACGTGGTGCTGCAGCTCGACACCAAGTTCCTCCACGACGGCCGGCCGCAGCGCACCCTCGCCGCGGTGCTCCCGGCTCCGCACCGCAACGGTGCGGTGCCGCGATGCGAGTCGGTCAGCGGCACGCTCCTGGCGCTGCTCGCCCATCCCAACATCGCCTCGAAGGAGGCGGTCATCCGCCGCTACGACCACGAGATCCTTGGGGCCACCGTCGTCCGCCCGCTCGTGGGTGTCGATCGCAACGCTCCCGCCGATGGTGTGGTGATCGCCGAACCTTCCGCCCGGCACGGTCTGGCGATCGGCATCGGTGTCAACCCGTGGTACGGCACCGTCGATGCCGAGCGAATGGCGCACGCCGTCATTGACGAAGCGATCCGCAACGTGGTCGCCGTCGGCGCCGACCCGACGACAATCGCGTTGATGGACAACTTCTCGTGGGGCGACCCGCGCCGGCCGACCACGATGGGCGATCTCGTCGCGACCGTCGAGGCGTGCTGCGCCGCATCGCTCGCGTACGCGGCACCGTTCGTCAGCGGCAAGGACTCGCTGAACAACGAGTACACTGGTTCCGACGGCGAGCGTCACAGCGTGCCCCCCACGCTGGTGATCACCGCAGTCGCCCATGTGCCGGATGCAAGCCGTGTGGTCACCACCGATCTGAAGCAGGCCGGCAGTGTCCTGGTGCTCCTCGGCACCACCGCAGCTGAGTTCGGCGGGAGCCACCTCGGCGTGCACCTCGGCGGCTTCGACAACCCGCTCGACGGGTCGGTACCGGCCCCCGATCCGGCCGCCCCGCAGCGCTACCGCCGCCTCCACCAAGCGCTCATCACCGGCCGCGTGCGCGCCTGCCACGACCTCAGCGAGGGCGGCCTCGCGGTGGCACTGGCGGAGATGGCGATCGGTGGCGGACTCGGCGTGAGCCTCGATGTACTCCCCCATCCCGATCCGGTCGTGGCGTTGTTCGCCGAGAGCAACGGGCGCTTCGTGTGCGAGCTCGACCCCGCCGACGTCGCCTGGTTCACCACAGCAATAACCGGCCCCGGCGGCCCCGGCGGCCCCGGCGGCCCCGGCGAATCGGACGGCGCGATCATGCCGATCGGTCGCGTCACCGACGAGTCGACGATCGACGTGATCCACGCCACGATCTCGCTCGACGACGCCCGCCGCGCCTTCACCGGCACGGGAAACGGAACCGGTGTGCGATGAGTAAGCCGGCTGCGCTCGTGATCGCCGCTCCCGGCACCAACCGTGACCACGACGTCGCGTTCGCGCTCGAGCTGGCCGGTGCCAGCACCGCCATCACCAGGCTTGCCGAAGTGGCTGCCGACACGGCAGCTATCGATGCAGCGCAGATGCTGGTGGTGGCCGGAGGGTTCAGCCATGCCGACGCGCTGGGGGCGGGGCGGATGTTTGCGCTGTCATTGCAGCAACGCCTCGGCGACGCACTCGGCCGCTTCGTCGCCGATGGCAAGCCGATCATCGGGATCTGCAACGGGTTCCAGACGTTGGTGCGCGCCGGGCTGTTGCCGGGGGCGCTCGGCCACAACGCAAGCGGCGGGTTCCAGTGCGAATGGGTTCGCCTCGAACCGCAACCCGGTCGCTGCATCTGGACCGAGGGGATCGAGCCGTTCGAGTGCCCGATCGCCCATGGCGAAGGCCGCTACGTGCATCCCGATGTGGCCTCGCTGGAAGCCGCCGGGCAGGTCGCCTTGCGCTACACGGAGAACCCCAACGGCTCCGTGGCCGGCATCGCCGGAGTGTGCGACCTCAGTGGTGTCGTTCTCGGACTGATGCCCCACCCGGAGAACCACGTCGTTGCCCGCCAGCATCCCCAGCACGCGCGGGGCGCGACACACTCGCTGGGGCTACAGATCTTCCAACGCGGCGTCGACCATGCGAGGTCGATGTGACCGGTTCGACCGCCGGCACATCCGGGCTCGAGAGCACGGGTCTCGCCGAAATCTCGTTGCCGCTGCCCGACCGCCGCGAGGGCAAGGTGCGCGTGTCGTACGAGTGGTCGCCGACCGAGCGCCTGTTCGTCACCACCGACCGCCTGTCGGCATTCGACCGGATCATCGCCACCGTCCCGCACAAGGGTCAGGTGCTCAACCAGCTTGCGGCGTGGTGGTTCGAACGGACCCGGGGGATCGTGGCCAACCACCTCGTCAGCGTCCCCGATCCGAACGTCACCATCGGCCGGACCGCGTATCCACTGCCGGTCGAGGTGGTGGTGCGCGGTTACATCACCGGGGTCACGTCCACCTCGTTGTGGCGCCAGTACGCGGACGGTGCGCGCACGATCTACGGCTACGACTTCCCCGACGAGCTCGCCAAGAACACTGCGTTGCCCAACGCGATCGTGACGCCGACAACGAAGGCCGCGACGGGTGGCCACGACGAGCCGATCACATGCGCCGACGTCGTCAGCAGGCGCCTGGTCGAGGAAGCAACGTGGATGAACGTGTGCGACCGGGCGCTGCGGCTGTTTGCCGAGGGCCAACGCGTCGCCAGCGCTGCCGGGCTGATCCTCGCCGACACGAAGTACGAGTTCGGGCTCGCCGCCGATGACGGCGAACTGCTGTTGATCGACGAGGTCCATACGCCCGATTCGTCGCGGTACTGGATGGCCGATTCGTATGCCGCCCGCCTCGAATCCGGAGACGAGCCCGAGAGCCTCGACAAAGAGGTCGTCCGCCGGGCCCTCATCGATCTCGGCTACGACGGCAACGGCCTGCCACCGGTACTGCCGCCCGACGTCGTGGCCGCAACGACCGCCCGCTACATCTCGGCCTACGAGCGGATCACCGGCAGCACGTTCCAGCCGGCGTCCACCCCGGCCGCCCCCCGCATCGAACGAGCCGTCGCAGCGCTCGCAGGCAACGCCGAACCCCTTACTTCCGCACCCATCGCAGAGGACCCAGCATGATCACCCGCATTCCTCTCACCGTCACCGCGTCGACCGTCACCGAGCCGTCACCGAGCGCCCCGCTGCGCTCCCGCCCACCGAAACTCAGCACGGCACTCGGCGACGATTCGCCGCATGACGAATGCGGTGTGTTCGGGGCATCGACCCCGCACGGCGAAGGCGTTGCCCAGCTTGCGTTCTTCGGGCTGTTCGCATTGCAGCACCGGGGCCAGGAGGCAGCCGGCATCGCCGTTAGCGACGGCAGTCGGGCCCGAATCCACAAAGACGCCGGCCTTGTCGCCAACGTGTTCACGCCCGAATCGATGCTGCCGCTGACCGGATACCACGCGATCGGCCACACCCGCTACAGCACCACCGGGGCCAATGCGGTGCGCAACGTGCAGCCGTTCCTGGTGGAGACCATGCACGGCCCGCTCGCTGTTGCCCACAACGGCAACCTTGTCAACGCCCCCGAACTGCGTGACGAACTACTCAACCGCGGCTTCGGGTTGACTGCGACCAGCGACACCGAGGTGATGACCCTGATGCTCGCCGCGGCGGGTGGGCGGACTTGGGAGGAACGACTCGAGCGCACACTGCCGGCGTGGCGCGGTGCGTACTCGTTGGTGCTGCTGGCCGCCGACCGCGTGATCGCCGTGCGCGACCCATGGGGCTTCCGGCCGATGAGCGTGGGCCGCCTGCCGCACGGCGGATGGGCGGTCGCATCCGAGACATGCGCACTGAACACCATTGGTTGCGTCGAGATCTCCGAGGTCGCTCCCGGCGAGATCGTCACCTTGCGCGGCGCTGAAATCCACCGCCGCGCGGCGATCGCCCCGGCTGCGAAGTCGGCGCGATGCACGTTCGAATTCGTCTACTTCAGCCGCCCCGACAGCGTGTGGGCGGGGCGCAACATCCACCACGTGCGCCAGCGCCTCGGCGAGCAGCTTGCGCTCGAACATCCGGTCGAGGCCGATGTGGTCATCCCTGTCCCCGACTCCTCGATCCCCGCGGCGATCGGCTACAGCCGAGCCAGCGGCATCCAGCACAACGACGGCCTGATCAAGAACCGCTACATCGGACGGACGTTCATCGAACCGACTCAGGACATGCGCGAGCGCGGCGTCGCGCTGAAGTTCAATGCGCTGAGCGAGAACCTGACCGGCAAGCGGGTGGTCATGATCGACGATTCGCTCGTGCGCGGCACCACCGCCGGCCCGCTGGTGAAGCTGATCCGCGAGGCCGGGGCAACCGAAGTGCACTTGCGGATCACGTGCCCGCCGATCACGAACCCGTGCCACTTCGGAGTCGATATGGGCCACGACGACGACCTGATCGCGGCCCGTCTCAGCATCGAGGAGATGCGTGTGCACATCGGTGCCGACTCGCTCGGATTCCTGTCGCTCGACGGGATGATGAGCGCCATCGCCGGCGCTGACGAAGACAGCGGGGCCAGCGGCTACTGCAACGCCTGTTACACCGGCCGGTACCCGATCGAGGTGAGCCAGGCGCAGCCCAAGCTCGGTTTCGAAGGCGTGCTCTCCTGATGCGCGTTGTCGTTGTCGGTAGCGGTGGACGTGAAGCTGCGATCCGCGAGGCATGTGCCCGGCACGGGCACGAGGTGACCGCCGCTGCGGGTTTCGATGCGGAGTCGGCGCGGGCCTCGGGCGGCACGGTCGATCTCGTCATCGTCGGCCCCGAGGCGGCGCTGGTCGATGGTGTTGCCGATCGCTGCGCCGAGGCCGGGATCGCCTGCTTCGGACCGACCGCGGCGCTCGCGCAACTCGAGAGCTCGAAGGGCTTCACCCGTGCTCTCGCCGACGGGCTCGGTATCCCGTCGCCGCGCTACTTCCGAACCGACAACGCCGATGATGCGATCGCCTGGGCCGATGGGTTCACCGGCCCAGTCGTGGTCAAGCTCGACGGCCTGGCGGCCGGCAAGGGCGTCATCGTACCCGACTCCCCCGCCGCCACCGACGACGCGATCCGCACGCTCATCGCGCAGGGCCCTGTCGTGGTGGAGGAACGCCTCGATGGCCCCGAGTGCAGCCTGATGGCGATGTGCGACGGCACCGTCGCCAGGCCGCTGCCGATCGCCCAGGACCACAAACGCATCGGCGAGGGCGACACGGGAGCCAACACCGGCGGCATGGGCGTGTACGCCCCCGCCCCGATCGGCCACGATCCCGAGGAGTTGACCGCGACGTTCATCCAGCCCGTCGTCGATCATTTCGCCGCGCTCGGCACGCCGTACGTGGGCGTGCTGTACGCCGGGCTGATGCTCACCGCCGACGGCCCGAAGCTGCTCGAGTTCAACTGCCGCTTCGGCGACCCAGAAGCGCAGGCGATCCTGCCGCTGCTCGACTCCGATCTCGCCGCGCTGGCCGCCGCGTGCTGTGCGGGGCAGTTGGCCACGACGCCGATCGTGGTCGCCGACGGTGCTGCGTGCACGGTGGTTGCCGCTGCCGCCGGCTACCCGGATGCGCCGCAGCTGGGCGCGCGGATCTCGGGCCTCGACGGCGACTTCGCCGATGCAACCGTGTATCTCGCCGGGACCGACGGCACGGTCGTGACCGGCGGGAGAGTCCTGGCTGTCACCGGCCGCGGCGCCGACCTCGGTGCCGCCCGTGCGGCTGCATACGCGGCGATGGCCGGCATTCACTTCGATGGGATACAGGTTCGCCGCGACATCGGCTGGCGCGCTGCGGCGGCACGGTTGGATTCGTATGCGGCGGTCGGGGTCGACATCCACGAAGGGGCCCGCGCGGTCACGAACATGAAGGCCGCCGTTGAACGCACGCACGGTCCAGCGGTGCTGGCCGGGTTGGGCAGCTTCGGCGGGGCGTTCAGTGGTGCGGCGATCAAGGCGCTCGCCGATCCGGTGCTGGTCGCCAGCACCGATGGTGTGGGCACCAAGGTGGAACTTGCCGCCCGGCTCGGCCGCTACCGCGGGGCCGGTGCCGACATCGTCAACCACTGCATCAACGACGTGCTGGTGCAGGGCGCACGGCCGTTGTTCTTCCTCGACTACATCGCCTCCAGCCGCATCGGTGCCGACTGGGTGGCCGAGGTCGTCACCGGCATGGCCGAGGCGTGCGAGGTGAGCGGCTGCGCGCTGCTCGGCGGCGAAACCGCCGAGATGCCAGGGGTGTACGCGCCCGGGGCGTTCGACATCGCCGGCTCGCTCGTCGGCGTGGTCGACCGGGCCGACCTGCTGCCAACGCCCGATGTCGGCCCCGGCGACGTGCTGATCGGGGTGGCTTCCAATGGCCCGCACACCAACGGCTACTCGTTGCTGCGCAAGATCTTCGAGTGGCTGCCGATGGATTCCACGCCGCCCGGGTTCGACCGCACCCTCGGTGAGGCACTGCTGCGCTCACACCGCAACTACCTCCCCGTGCTCGAAGCTGCGTTGGCCACCCGCAAGATCAAAGCGCTCGCCCACATCACCGGCGGTGGCCTCCCCGAGAACCTGCCACGCGTGTTCCCGTCCTCGTGCAATGCGCGCGTCCAGCTCGGGTCGTGGCCGGTGCCGCCACTGTTCCAGCTGGTCCGCTCGGCCTGCACCGCAATGGACACAATCGAGCTGTACCGGGCCGTCAACATGGGCATCGGCATGGTGGTCGTCTGCGCAGAAGCCGATGCCGAATCAGTGCAAGCCTCAATCGACGAACCCACGTGGCTGATCGGCTCCCTCGTCGAAGGCAAAGGCGTCGTTCAGCTCATCGACTGAACACGACAAATCGCGTTCGTCGTTCGGATCGGTTCGACGCGCCGGGCGAGCCCTCGGCATCATTCTCAGCACAATTGATGCAAGCCTTGCTATCTTGGGCGAATGGCCCGTACCACCATCGATATCGACGACGCAATGCTTGCAGCAGCGGCGATCGAACTGGGCACATCGAGCAAGATCGACACCGTCAACGCGGCTTTGACCTTTGTGGCTAATCGCCGTCGGCTTGCCGCAGCGTTCGAGGACCCATTGATGTGGGGAAGCGTCGAACTCGCTGATCCGAAGCTTCGCTCCGAAGCCCGTCGTTGATCCCGCCTGGCCTCTTCCTCGTCGACACGAGCGCGATCGCGAGGGTCTCGTCCCCCGCGGTCGTGCGCGAGTTGGTGCGGCTCGGCCGCCTGGGTCTCCTCGCAACCTGTGCCACGGTCGATCTCGAAGTCCTGTACTCGGCCCGCAGTCCTGCGGAGTATCGATCGATCGCCAGTCGCCGGCACGTGGGATTTACCGACCTTCCCCTGCTGCCTGAAATTGGGGATCGTGCCCGGGCCGTGCAGTCGCAACTCTCCAAGCACAGCCAGCACCGAGCAGCAGGGGTCATCGACCTGATCACCGATCACAATCACGGCCCGACTGCGTTCGCGTCGGGCCGCGGGCCTCAGGTGCCGACCACACTGCCATCGTTCGCTGTGGGTCACGGAATGTCGAGAATCACCGAGAGCGTCCCACGGATCTTAGCCAGGACCACCGGTCCAACGTTTCCCCGTGCACGAAGGACCCGGGCGGGTGAAACCGCCCGGATGTGCTGGCACTGCGCCGACGGAAGACCTTCCAGCCAATTGAACGTCAACGACATCACCCGAGGTCAGCATCGAGCCAGGCTGTCTCGTCATCTGTCAGCGGACAATCGAGCTGCAACCCGATCCGGTCCTGCCGCAAGGACCGAACCGCGAGCGTCACCGTGTTTCCGACGGATGTCCCCAGCGACGCGGCGAGCCGCTTCAGTTCCTCATGGGTGCCGACGTCGATCCGAACACTCGCACTTTGCATTCAAATCAGCATACGTCGAGGACCGTTTCCGGGAGCTCCGCTCAGCGCGGAGCTCCCGGTACGGGTTGGTCCGAACGGCTCAGGTGCCGATCACTCCGCCGTCGTCTTTGGTGATCACCAACGTCGCGGCGCGGGGCCGACCCTGTCCGAGCGGCTTGAAGTCGGGCCAGTTGCTGATCGCCTGAGCGGCAGCCGGCACGGTGAGCTCGTTGGCCGGCTCACCGGGATGCTGGATGTCGACGAACATGGTCCGCTGATCGGGCGTGGTGCACACCCCCGTGACCTCGCATCCCCTCGGCCCGACGAGGAACCGGCGGGTCTCTTTCGTATCGGGGTGGGCGGCCAGCATCATGTTGTTGGTGATGTTGACGTACGGCCCGGCACCGAGCGTGCTCGTGGAGATGTCGGTCTGAATCCAGATCCGCCCATCGGCATCGGCCCAAATCCCATCGGGCGAACCGAACATGTCGCCGTTGACCGTGCCCCCAGGCTTGTAGCCGTTCAACGCCGCAGGGTTCGACGGATCGCCGCCAAGCATGAAGATGTCCCACGTGAACGTGGTCGCATCAGCGTCACCGTTTTCTGACCACCGAACGATTTGGCCGTATGGGTTGCCCTGACCCGTCGCCGATCGGGGGTTGGCCTCGTCAACGACGGAGTTCGGGTTCTCGGATGGCACCGTGGTCGTCCGACCGCGCCGGCTGTTGTTGGTGAGCGCCACGTAGACCTGACCGTTGGGAGCAACGGTCAACCACTCCGGGCGGTCCATCTTGGTTGCGCCGACCAGATCGGCAGCGACCCGGGCATGGACGACGATGTCGTCGATCGTCATTGCCGCCAACGCCGGGGTGGACGGTGCGAGGGGAACCCACTCCCCCACCCCCATCTCGTCACCGACAGCGGCTCCCGCATCGAAGCGACCGACGTACAGCGTGCCCTCGGCGAGCGGGCTCACACCCATCTTGCGGGCCTTCTTCCACGGCACGGACGCGACGAACTTGTAGATGTAGTTGTTGCGCTCGTCGTCGCCCGAGTACACGACGGCGCGGCCGTCGCTCGTCGTCGCGAAGGCAGCGCTTTCGTGCTTGAACCGGCCCATCGCGGTCAGCTTCTGGGGGACGCTCTTGGGTCGGTGCGGGTCGATCTCCACCATCCAGCCGAGCCGGTTCGCCTCGTTGGGGTTGAGCCGGACGTTGAACCGCGGGTCGTGTTCGTGTCAGCGATAGCCGAAGCCGACCGCGGTGATCCCGTAACGGTTCTGCTGCGGGGTCGGGACATAGGTGCCGTCCCAGCCGAAGTAACCGTTGAAGTTCTCCTCGCACGTCACATAGGTGGGCTCTGGCCGCTGCCGCAGTTGTTGATGGTGCCGAGCGACACCTTGCCGGCTGGGTCGTCGGTCGTCTTCATCAACGCCGACCCGGCCGCGGGCCCGACGATGTTGATCGGGGTCGCGCCGGTGATCCGCCGCCCGTACTTGGAGGGGCGGACAACCTGCCACTGACCTTTGCGGCGACGAACCTCGATCACCGAGACGCCGTGCGCGGCGATCGCCTTGCGTACCTTGTCGGCCGACCAGTTGGCCATCCCGTCGGTAAACAACAGACCCTGGTCGACGTACTCGTGGTTGATGCACAGCAAGCCGCGCTCGGACTCGTGCGACTCCTTGCGCGGGAAGAAGAAGATGCCGTCGTGGTGCATCCCCGCCTGCACGGACTGTGCTTTCCAATCCTGCGACGCGTCGAACGCGAACGCCGGCCCGTTCGAGACCGGGTCGCCCCATGCGTAGAGGACCGAAGCCGTGTAGCCCACGGGGACTGTGACCGCATCGAGGCTGTTCAGCGGGACCGAGGCGAAGCCGATCAGGCTCGTGCCGTTGTGCCCGCCGTCGTCGTCGTTGTCGTCGTCATCCTCGTGGCCGCCGCTGTCGCTGTCTCGTGGAGCCGGCGAGTTCGCTGCCGCCACGCGGCCGGTCGACAGCCCTCCGGCGAGCAACGCCGCAGCTGCCGTAGCCCCGCCGTACACGAGCACGTTTCGGCGGCTGAGGCGAGCCGCAACGATGTCGTTGAGCGACGGATTGTCGGTGGGATTGGTATCGATGTCGTCATCATGGCTCATGAAAATTCCCGCTTTCATCGGTTGTGATTCGCCGAATGGTAAACCTCCTCAGTCGAGCTAGTCGAACGCACCACCCGCTGATCAGCTCCCGTTGACGAACTGTTCGCGTCCGTCGACGCGTTCAGCGCTATCACCACCACACACCGTCCATCTGACCGATTCATGGCCCGAATCGGGCCTCTGTCAACGTCACGGCGACGCGATGCGGCGTGACGGGTTCCTCGCGCCCAACGCTCAACGTTGGGTACCATGTCGACCATGACCCGAACAATCCAGCAGACCCTGCGACCCCACAGCGTGTCGGCTGCGGTGGCCAAGCGCAGCGCCCCCAGCGCGCGTCCGTCTGCGATCAGCGAGGGTGGCGAGTTGACCGAACACGTCGCAACTGCGGTGCGGGTCGCGCTCATGATCGGCAACAATGCCGCAGCGCATGCCCTGGGCGTGTCCAACTCCCAGCCCAGCAGATGGGCTACCGGAGCCGAGGAGCCGTCGCCAGAATCCGCGACACGGGTGGTGGCGTTCGCCAACGTTGTCGCCCAGATCCGTTTTCAGTGGTCCGAAGATCTCGTCACCGCTTGGTTGACCCATTCGAACGCTCACCTGAGGGGGCGGGTGCCGGTCGAGGTGTTCCGGCTCGAGGGTGCGGCTCCCCTACTCATCGCGCTTCGAGCCGAGGCCGCCGGCGCATACGCCTGATGCTTGTCTACCGAGTTGCACCCCACGATCCGACAGCGCGCCGAGGGAGGCCGAACCACCCGCTGACACCTTCGGCGCATCAAGGCGGAGGCCGATGGGACAACCCCTCGAGCTACCTGCTACTGTATCTGTCCGCACATGCCGACGGCGCAGTGGCCGAGACGTTTCAAAACCTGCCTGCGTTCACGTCGTCGATGTTTCGCCATCCCGGGTCCGGGCTCGATCGCTGGCTGATCACCTACGACCAACCGAGCTCCGCCCGGCTGTGCGATCTCGATGATCTACACGTGCTGCGCAAGCTTGGGGTCCGACCCTCACGGATCGTCACCAAGAACACAGCGACCACCCAGCCGATTGCTCAGCGGACCTTCGATCTCAACACGTACGACGGGATTCAGTGGTGGAGCTCGATCGACGCCGACATGGTGGTGGTCGCGCTGTGGAATATCGATCTGCTACGGGTGCTGAAAGCGGAGCCCCTCGACATCGCCCATCCCGCGGTGGTTGCCGCGGCAACCCGACTGGCCAAGCGGACGTAACTTTGGCGAGGCGAGATCAGGCGGGGTGCGATTTTCCCGCGGGAAAATAACTGATCGATTCGCTGGTCAGAGCAACGGCGTGGTCAAACTCGTCGGCTGGGCCTCGTCACCAACTCAGGCCAGCGTGAGCACTCGCGCTTCTGGCGTCAGTGCCGCCCGACGACGACAGCAACCTTCTCCGTTGCCATGAGCATGTCGGCGATCCGCTGAGGACCGGAACGACTCACAACGACATTGCGTCGTCGCGAATCTGTTCGTCTCGTTCCAAGAGCGCGCCTGCAGAAACCGCATCGATGTCGACCTCGAGGAGTTCGATGAGGGCCTCCTCGCTGGCGAGTCGTCGTCAATGGGATGGTGGGTCACCGCCGGGGACCGCTCCGGCGGTGTTCAGTCGTGTCGCCCGTGTGATGGTTTTGATCATTGGGTAGCTCGTGGGGTCGCGGGTGTCAGTTCGTCGGGTCCGGACCGGGTCGGTTCATCCAACGGCCTTGAGTCGGACGGCATGGAGGTCGGATGCGGCGACCCACAACTCTCGGTCCTTCAGGAATGGGACGGGTTGCCGATCGAGACCGGTCTCGATCGTTTCGGCAAGCGAACGCTCGACAAGGTCGATCCGGTACACGACGCCGTCCGAATAGTCGGGACCGGCGTCACCGTCGAACGATGTCGTCGTCGGTGAGCGGGGTCGCTCCGGCGGCGTCGTTGCCTCGGAGTTGGGTCGTCTGTCATTGGTCCGTAGTCGGCGCACGCGACGCAACTCCGGTGCGGACACCGCACCCTCCGATCGGCGGCTGCACAACGAACTCAACTCAGCCCTACATCATGCCGTACGACGCGCATACTCAGCCAATCGGCGCTCGATAAACGCGGACCATCGATGCTCAAGGCCGACCAGTCCAGGTTTCCCTCCCGGTGGCGGTGGCATGTAACGAACAAGTCCCTCGATCGAGGTTGGGTAATCGAAGTCCGCGTAGAGCATCTC
>JANOKQ010000557.1:0-1568 GCA_031419375.1 Acidimicrobiaceae bacterium | reverse complement strand
GAGACGCCGAACAACGCCGGCAGGAAGTCGCGATACTGATCGAGCAGCGGCAGCGTTTCGGTATCGGGCGTCAACACGACGCGTGCCGACAGGTTCGCGGTGATGGTCTTGTCCTTGCGCTTGTCTTCGAGCTGCAGGTTGACCTGGTCGCGGATCTCGGCGAGCTTCGACCAGCGTGCGAGCAAGCCTGCATCCTTCCACTGTTCGAGATCGCGCGGGAACAGCGCCATGTGCACCGATTCTTCGCGCTCGCCCGGCAGCAGCCGCCACAACTCGTCCATCGTCACCGACAGCACCGGCGCGAGCAGGCGCGCGAGGCCGTCGACGATGATGAACATAGCCGTCTGACCGGAGCGACGTGCTGCGGACTTGGCGCCGAAGGTGTACATCCGGTCCTTGGTGACGTCGACGTATAACGCGCTCAGCTCGACGGTGATCAACTGGTTCGCGATCTGGAAGATCGCCGGATAATCGTAATCCTCGTAGGCCTTGAGGATTCTTTCCGCAGCGTCGGCGTACTTGGCCAGCACGTAGCGATCGATCTCGAGCATCGTCGCCTGCGGCACGGCGTCGTCTTTGGGATCGAAGCCCTCCGGGGTGGCGGCACCATCAACGGATCGGTATGCCCGCAACAGCATCGGGCCGTCGATCAGGATTTCGCCGTCCTCGCCAAGGGTGATGCCGACACCCTCCAGGGCGAAGCCGTCGTAGACGACCCCGGAGCCGGTCTCGGTCATACCGTACGTGCGCACACAATTGTCGGGGAGGGTTTCCGGCAGGGCCGAGCCACCCACGAGAATCGTCCGCCACCCCTCCGCCTCGACCCTTTGCAGCGCGGTGACCACCAGCGAGGTACGGGTGTGCCCGGTGGAGCGGGCCGCGTTCACGATCTCGGGATCGAATCGATCGACGACGGTGAACGGTGTGCCGCTGGCAAGTGCCCGCGTGACCACCGACAGCCCTCCGATATGGGCGAGCGGAAGGGTGGCGAGCCACCGGTCGCTCCCCGGGTCGATGCCGAGACGGGCATTCGTCGCCGTTGCTGAGGCGTTGACGGCGTCGTGGGTCAGGACCACGCCCTTCGGCTCGCCGGTTGTGCCCGATGTGGCGACGACGAGTGCGTCACCGTCGAGCACGGGCACGCCATCGTCGCCGCTCCAGCGTCCGGATGCGTTGACGATCACCTCGGGACGGAGCATGTGGACCAACGCCGCCTTGGCCGGACCGGCAAGCCGCGGGTCGATCGCAAGCACTGCGTCGCCGTCGTCCCAGCACTTGCGCAGCTCTTCCACGAACGCAGTCCCCTGGGGAAGGTCAACGGCGACGAGTCGCCTGGTCATCGCCGCGCTTTCACTCGGCGCTCAGCCGATCGCGCTGACGAGGGCGAGCGCGGCGAGCGCGACGTTCCGGACGATCGTCTCGGTGCTGATCGGACGCTCGCCGAGCGCACCGAAGCAGCGGCACATCGGCGCCTGGCCCCGACGAAGGGTTCGCGCCATCGCCACGGTGAACGCGCCGAGCAGCAGCACTGCACCGATGGCTGCGATACGCCGCAGCGCGGAGACCAG
>JANOKQ010000556.1:0-4446 GCA_031419375.1 Acidimicrobiaceae bacterium | reverse complement strand
CCAAGTTGTGCCTCGAGCTCGGACGCGGCGTCGACGGTCTGATCGGCCACACCCAACCGCGGCGGATGGCGGCTCGCACCATCGCCGAACGGGTCGCCGATGAGCTCGGAACAGAACTGGGAACCGCCATTGGCTACACGGTTCGCTTCACCGACAAGGTGCGCGACACCACCCTCGTCAAGGTAATGACCGACGGAATCCTGCTGGCCGAAATCCAACGCGACCGGATGCTGCACCGGTACGACACGATCATCGTCGACGAGGCCCACGAACGCAGCCTGAACATCGATTTCCTGCTCGGCTACCTGAAGCAACTCCTCCCGAAACGGCCGGATCTGAAGGTGATCGTCACCTCGGCCACCATCGATACGGCCAGGTTCTCGGAGCACTTCGACAGCGCCCCGATCGTCGAGGTCGCTGGCCGTACCTACCCGGTCGAGGTCCGCTATCGGCCCTACGGCGACCAGCCCGGTGATCAGCGCGATCAGGTACAGGCGGTCAGCGATGCGATCGACGAACTCGAACACGAGGGCAACGGTGATGTACTGGTCTTCCTGAGCGGCGAGCGCGAAATCCACGACATCGCCGACACGCTCCGCCGCCGCGACGCATCGGGCCGCCGACCGCTGGAGATCCTCCCGCTGTATGCCCGGCTGTCGGCGGTCGAACAGCACCGCATCTTCCAGCCGCACACCGGGCGGCGGATCGTGCTGTCCACCAACGTCGCCGAGACCTCGCTCACCGTACCGGGGGTCCGCTACGTGATCGATGCCGGTTCGGCCCGGATCTCGCGCTACAGCCACCGGCTCAAGGTGCAGCGACTGCCGATCGAACCGGTGTCGCAAGCATCGGCCAACCAGCGCTCCGGCCGCTGCGGCCGGGTCGCCCCAGGGGTGTGCATCCGCCTCTACTCCGATGAGGATTTCGGCGGGCGCGAGCTGTTCACCGAGCCCGAGATCTTGCGCACCAACCTGGCCTCGGTGATCCTGCAGATGACTGCGCTCGGCCTCGGCAACGTGGCCGCGTTCCCGTTTCTCGACCCGCCTGACAACCGCTCGGTCCGAGACGGTTACGCGCTACTCGAAGAGCTCGGCGCAATCGAGGCCGACACCCCCGTCCCGGCGACCAACGATGGTGCCCTCGCCACAGGCGCCAGGCGGCTCACCGCCATCGGTCATCGGCTGGCCCGCCTGCCGCTCGACCCTCGCCTCGGGCGGATGGTGCTCGAAGCCGACCGCCACGGTTGCGTGCGCGAGGTGATGGTGATCGCGGCCGCACTCTCGATCCAAGACCCACGCGAGCGGCCGATTGAAAAGCGCCAGTCCGCCGACGAGATGCACCGCCGCTTCGTCGTCGAAGGCTCCGACGTTCTGACGCTGGTGAAGCTGTGGGATCACCTCCGCGAACAGCAGCAGACGCTGTCGTCCAACCAGTTTCGCAAGCTGTGCCGGGCCGAGTTCTTGAACTACTTGCGCGTACGCGAATGGCAGGACCTGTACAGCCAGATCCGCCAGGTGGCCGGCTCACTTGACATCCGCCATGGCACCGAGGCCGGGCACCCGGACCGCGTCCACCAAGCGGTGCTGTCGGGGATGCTGTCGCACCTGGGCATGCGCGACGACCGCAACGACGCGGGCCGTGGCGCCGCCCCCGACACGAAGCCGCCGTCGCGCTCCGATGGCCGCGCCGATGGTCGCCGGGAGACACGGCGCGAGTACCGCGGTGCGCACGGTTCGAAGTTTGTGATCGCGCCCGGGTCGGCGCTGTCGAAGAAGAACCCGACGTGGCTGATCGCTGCCGAACTGGTGGAGACCAACCGGCTGTGGGGTCGCATGGCCGCCACGGTCCAACCCGAATGGGCCGAGCGGATCGGTGCGCACCTCGCCAAGCGCTCATACGGTGAGCCGCGCTGGGATGCGCGCCGCGGCGCAGCGGTCACCACCGAGCGGGTGTCGTTGTACGGCTTGCCGATCGTGGCCGGCCGAGCTGTCGGCTACGACCGGGTCGACCCGGTGGAGGCACGGGCGATGTTCATCCGCCACGCGCTCGTCGAGGGTGATTGGACCACGCATCACGTGTTTGATGCCTCCAACCGCGAGTTCCTGTCCTCGGTTCGGGCTCTCGAAGGGCGGCTGCGCCGGTCCGACCTCACCGACGACGACGCCGTGTTCGGGTTCTTCGACCAACGAGTCGGTGCCGACGTCGTGTCAACGCGGCACTTCGACCAGTGGTGGAAGCAGGCGCGATCCGACCAGCCGGAACTGTTGACGCTCACCCTCATTGCACTCACCGGCAAGGCGGGGGCGGCGGGTCTGCACGAGTTCCCGACCACCTGGCGCCACGACGATCTGGACCTCGCCGTGAGCTACCGCTTCGAACCCGGCGATCCCGACGACGGCGTGACGGTGCACGTTCCCCTGGCCGCGCTGAACCGGGTGACGCAGCAGCCCTTCGACTGGCAGGTCAGCGGGCTGCGTGCCGATCTTGTCGACGAACTGATCCGTACCCTGCCGAAGAACTACCGCCGCGAGATGGTCCCCCTCATTGACTTCGTCAACGCGACCAACCAACGGCTGCGGGTCACCGATGAACCGTTCACCGCAGCGGTCGCGCTGGCGCTCACCGATGCATCGGGGGTGATCATCCCGCCCGAACTGCTCGACTCGAACCGGGTGTCGGCGCACCTGCGGATCTCGTTTGCGATCGAGGACGAACAGGGTCGGCGCGTCGCCGCCGGCAAGAACCTTGCCGATCTCAGACGCGGCCTCAGCGGAAACGTTCGCGCCGCGATCGCCGCAGCCGTTGCGGTCGACGAACGCCGGGGCATCACCTCGTGGGACATCGGGGCCCTCGCTCAGGTGGTCGAGACGTCGCGCAACGGTGTCGCGGTCAAGGGCTACCCGGCCCTCGTCGATGACGGCGACAGCGTGTCCGTGCGGGTGCTCACCAACGCTGGATTGCAGGCACGGGTGATGCGCGCCGGGGTGCGGCGACTGATGCTGCTCGCCGTGGCGGTAGGCCGTCGCGCAGCCGAGCGCGACCTCACCAACTCGTCGCGGCTGTCGATCGCCCGCAGCGCGTTCGCCCTCGACGCGCTGATCGCCGACTGCACCTCGGCTGCTGCGGATGCGGTGATGAACGCGCATGCCGAACCGGTGTGGGACGAGCCCGGTTTCGCCGCACTGGTGCGCCGCGCCCGTGATGACCTCGCCGACATCACCGCTCGCTCGTTGGCCACCGCGGCGTCGGTCCTCGCAGCAGCCGCCGACGTAACGGCCAGGCTCGACCGGCTGGTCACGCCAGCCGTGGGGACGTCGGTCGACGACATGCGCGAACAACTCGGCCGCCTCATCCGCCCCGGCTTCGTTACTGCCACCGGAGCCGCCCGGTTGCCCGACCTGGTGCGCTACCTGCGTGCCGTCGATCACCGCATCGACAAGCTGCCAGAGGACCCGCGTCGCGACCAGGCGCGGATGGGTGACGTGCACGCGCTGGAACGCCGCTACGCGATGCTGCTGCGCCGGCTCGACCGCGGCCAGGTCACCGGCGAGGTGATCGAGCTCGGTTGGATGCTCGAAGAACTACGCGTCTCGCTGTTCGCGCAAACCGTCGGCACCCCTCGCCCCGTGAGCATCCAACGCATCGCCAAAGCCCTCGTCACCCACGGCGCCTGAGCCGGACGGTCATTGACTGAGCGCCAATGCCGAAGGCTTCAAGCAGCGACGCGAACAGTCCCTGAGGAGGCGAGCAGGCCAAGTCGTCCCGTCCATGCGGGCAGTGCTCGAGTGCGAAGGATCGTCAGCGACGCAGCGGCTATCCAGATGCCGGTGAACAAGCCGACGCCGAGGACTTCGCCGATCGCTCCGCCGAAAGAGTTCAACGTTTCATAGGCGACCTCGATCGACTCGGTCGCGGAAGCTGCTTCGGTCGCTGTGTTCCAGCGGTCGGCGAGCGGCCAGAACGCGTGGGAGTAGGCGAGATATGCGACGTAGCCGAGCCGGACAGCGCCGAGGTTGTCGGCAATTGCTGGGAGGACCAAAGCGGGTGGGCGATCGAGGCTGGCCGGCCAGTCGATCGCCGAGCCCAACACGAGCAGTGACACGAACATCGCCAGTCCCTCGATGACCAACATGATGACGGTCGTTCGCCGCAGGTACCCGTCGGTCACCACGTGGTCGCCGGTGCCCTTCATCGCCGACCCCGCCGCGCAACTCGTCGAAGCCGTCAGCAGTCATCTCGGGCGCATCGGTCTGGCAGCGCCGAGCGCCGACGTGCACCGTCGCTTCGACCATTGGCAGCGGAGAGGTCAGTCGAGGGACAGCAACCGACGCAAGGCCCCGCTCGTCGTCGGAAGCTCCTCACTCCCTGGCCAGGGGTGAAAGCGACAGGGGCGATCAGCAGTCGCCTTTTTTCCGTTGTGCGTCGAGTTCGCACCGCCACAACTCG